>CAXTUQ010000248.1:0-8353 GCA_964247405.1 uncultured Acetobacteraceae bacterium | reverse complement strand
CTAGAGTGAATGGAGATTTTGGCCCGCTTGCTACAGGTAAGGACAGCACCACGACGGCTCGGCCGCGCAGCCGGGGTGCGAACGCCCTTTCACACGAGCAATAGAACGAGTTGCCGTCGATCAGCCCGAAGGTGCGCGGCATGGCAAGGAAGGGCGGTCGGACGCGCGGGCGGACGAGGGCGGCGACCACGGCCCAGACCTCGGCGCCGTCGCCGTCCAGCGCGACCAGGGGTCGGTCGGCGCGGCCGGGACGCATCCACCACTGGCCTCGGCGGAAAGCGAGCTGGGCGACCCAGACCTCGCCGTGCAGCATGACGATGGCCACGCGGCCGTGGGCGGGCGGCGCCGCGGTGTCGGCGATCAGCACGTCGCCCGGGAGGATGCCGCGTTCGACCAGCACCTCGCCGAAGACGTGGACGGGGTAGCGGTGCGGGCGGCGCAGGTCGAGCAGGGCGGCGAGGTCAACCGGGCCTTCGAGGGCGTCGGCTGCAGGTGACACGAAGCCTGTGGTGCCGGAGCCGTCACAGCCTGGATCGCCGCCGTCCTCGCCTGCCGCCATATCTCGCTCGTCTCGATCAATGCCGGGCGGCAATGGAACATATTAGAAACGTTTTCGGCAAGTTCCGCCATGCGAGATGACGAGACATGAGGGATCACCGCCGGATGTCGCTGTCGATGACGCCCAGTGTTGACCCATTCCTGCCTGTTCGGCACCGTTCGTCGGTCGCGGGAGCATGACGAAGTTTCTTGCAATCCCGCCTACCAACCGTCGTCGTTCTCCCCCTGGCCGCTCAACTCGGCGATGAGTTGCTGGGCCGAGCGTTCCAGGGCGGATGCGCGGCCTTTGCCGCTAAGTCCGTGGCTGCGTGCGAGCCGGCGACGGAGCTGCCGGACGGTGGTGATAACCAGGTGCGCAAGTGCATCGTCGGGCAGTGTAGCGACGAGTTCGTTCCACTCAGTGCGGGATAAGCGCGCGGCCAGCACGTCGATGCTGTCGCGCAAGGGCGCCTCCTCGCAACCCGATGGCGGCGATTGGCGTTTGATCCCCTGCTTGGGTTTCGGGGGCGTACGTTGCTTCAACGCGGCTGGCGTCGGGGCAGGAGCGCCGAAGAAGTCTGCCTGTCGCCGATCCACCTCCGGCCTGCGCGCCACCACTTGGCCTTTCCCGTCTGGTCAGCCCCTCAACGTGGTAGGCCTAATCGCAGCATCCGTGCGAATTTTTACGGTTGGGACGGCAGCCTGGGCGAGGCTTCCCCTTGCTCTGATACCCCTCGCCCTTTGGGGCGACCGGTATCAGAGTCGTTTTCGGCGCGCGGCCGCCCCACCAACCCCGCGCGCATACCGGTCAGCCCAAGGGGCTGCCGGTATTACATCCCCGCGATCAGCTCCTTGATGCGGCTGGCAAGCGCCTCCATCGCGAACGGCTTGGTGAGCACGTGCATGCCGGGGTCGAGGTGGCCGTTGCCGACCACGGCGTTCTCGGCGTAGCCCGTGATGAACAGCACCTTGAGATCGGGCCGCACCGCGCGCCCCGCGTCGGCCACCTGCCGGCCGTTCATGCCGCCGGGCAGGCCCACGTCGGTGACCAGCAGGTCGAGGCGCACGTCGGACCGCAACACCTGCAGCCCGGCCGGGCCGTCGGCCGCCTCGATGGCGGTGTAGCCGAGGTCCTCCAGCACCTCGGTCACCAGCATGCGCACGGTCGGCTCGTCGTCCACCACCAGCACCGTCTCGCCCTGCCCGGCGCGTGGGGCCACGGCCCTTGCGGCCGGCTCGTCCCCGGCCTCGGCCTGGCCATGGTGCCGGGGCAGGTAAAGGCACACCATGGCGCCCTGGCCAGGCTCGGAGTAAATGCGTGCCTGGCCGCCGGACTGGCGCGCGAAGCCGTAGATCATGGACAGGCCGAGGCCCGTTCCCATGCCGATCGGCTTGGTGGTGAAGAACGGGTCGAAGGCGCGCGCCGCCACCTCGGGCGTCATGCCGGTCCCGGTGTCGCTGACGCACAGCGACACGTATTGCCCGGGCGCCAGGTCGCGCTCGCGCGCGGCCCGCGCGTCCAGCCACTTGTTGCCGGTCTCGATGGTGAGCCGCCCGCCGTCCGGCATGGCGTCGCGGGCGTTGATGCACAGGTTCAGCAGCGCGTTCTCAAGCTGGTTCGGGTCCACCAGCGTCGTCCACAGCCCGCCGGCCGCCACCACCTCGACCCTGACCGCCGGCCCCACGGTGCGGCGGACCAGCTCCTCCATGCCCGCCATCAGGCGGTTGGCGTCGGTGGGCTTGGGGTCGAGTGTCTGCCGGCGCGTGAAGGCCAACAGGCGGTGGGTCAGCGCCGCCGCCCGCTTGGACGCGCCCTGGGCCGCGACAAGGTAGCGGTCCAGGTCGCCGATCCGCCCCTGTGCCACCCGCGCCTGCAGCAACTCCAGGCTGCCGGAGATGCCAGCGAGCAAGTTGTTGAAGTCGTGCGCCAGCCCGCCCGTGAGCTGGCCCACCGCCTCCATCTTCTGCGACTGGCGCAGCTGCTCTTCCAGCCGTTGCCGCGCTTCGGCCGCCGCCTTCTCGGCCGTGACGTCGCGGCCGACCCCGTTCAGGCGCTCGCCGCCCGGCTCGGGCGACAGCGTCCAGGCGATCCAGCGCCAGGAGCCGTCCGCGGCGAGCACGCGGTCCTCGAAGCGGGCCGGCCGGCCGCTGTCGCGCATCCGGCCCAGAACCGCCATCACCGTCCCGAGGTCGTCGGGATGGAGCAGCTCCGCGTAGGGCATGCCGAGCAGCGCCGCCTCGCCATGGCCGAGCAGGCGGGTCCAGGACGGGCTGACCCGTAGGAGGCGGCCGTCGTAGCCGGCGATCACCAGCAGGTCCTCGCTCAGCTCCCACAAGCGGTCGCGTTCGGCGGTGCGCTCGGCGACCTGGCGCTCCAGCGACGCGGCGAGCACGCGCAGCTCCCTCTCGGCCCGCGCCCGCTCCACCGCCGTCCGGGTCCGCTCGGTCAACTCGCGCACGAAGGCAAGCTCATCCGCCGGCCACTCGCGCGCGGTCGCGTGGTTGAGGTAGAGCACGGCAACCACGCCGCCCTGCTCGATCACCGGCACGTTGACGATCGACTGCGCGCCGACCGCCTTCAGCGCGGCCACAACCGTGCGCGGGTCCTTCTCGACATCCGCAATCGCCACGGCCTTGCCGCGCTTGAGATCCTCGATATACGACCCGTAGTCCCGGAAGCGGCGGACGCCCAAAAGGCTTTCGAAGCCTGGCGCGCTCCAGTCCCGCTCGATGGCGATCGTCTCGGCGACAGGATCGACGGTCCCGTAGCCGGCCCGGCTGAGGCCGAGCGTGCGGCCCAGGATCTCGGCCGCAGCGAAGGCAAGGTCGGCCGGATCGTCGAGGCCGCGGATGCGGTCGCCGAGCTCGATCAGCGCCAGTCGGCGGGCCTCCATGCGCCTGCGCCCGGTGACGTCGCCGAACACGCCGAACAGGCGCTCGGCGTTGCCGTCGGCGTTCGCGACGGCCTCGCTGATGCTGACGACGGTGCGGACCGTGCTGTTGGGAAGCCTGATGCGGTACTCGGTTTCCAGGCGCGACAGGCCGTGCAGCGACGCCTGCGCCTCGGCGAGCACGCGGTCGAAGTCCGCCGGGTCGATGCGGTCGAACACCTCTTGCGCGCGCGCACCCTCACCGGGCGCAAAGCCGAAGATCTCGCGGCTGCGCCCGTCCAGCACCACGGCGCCGGTCGGCACGTGCCACTCGAACGTGCCGAGGTCGGCGATGGCGAGCGCCGCGCCGAAGCGCGCCCGGCTGTCCCGCAAGCCCGCCTCGGCCCGTGCCCGCCCCACGACCGACCAGGTGCGCTCGGCCACCTCGCGCAGCAGCGCCACCTCCTCCCCAGTCCAGGCGCGGGGTGTTGTGGCATGCACGAACATCAGCGCCGCGAGCCGGCCGTCCTTGGCCAACGGGGCCACCACCTGGGCGCGGACGGCAAGGGCGGCGTGCGCGCGGGCTGCCTGCTGCCCGGCGCTCCGCGGATCGGTTTCCACGTCCTCGACCACCACGCTGCGGCCGGCGCGGTAATCCGCCTCGAAAGCGGGCCCGTAATCCTCCAGCCGGTGGCGACCGGCCATGGGCGCCAGGTGCGGGTCGTGCCAGACGCCGGCAATCGCGGCGTGGACGTCGTCCGGTTCCATCTCGGCATAGCCGACGCGCGCTGCCCGCAAATGCTGCCCGAGCAGCCCGGCGGCGGCGGCCATCACCTCCCGCGGCTCGGCGAGGTCGCGCAGACGCTCCTCGAGCGCGAGCCGGAACGCCTGGCGGCGCTCGGCCAGCACCTGGGCAGTGGTTTCGGTGCATGGGCAGAACAGGCCGACAACCTCGCCGCGCTCGCCGCGCACCGGCGTGTAGCTGAACGCGAAATGCGCCTCCTCCGGGCGGCCGCGCCGGTCGAGGACGAGCGCGATGTCGTCCATGTGGACCGGCTCGCCCGCGAACACGCGGCCGAACAAAGGGACAAGGTCGTCCCGGACCTCTGGCCACACGTCGAAGAAGGGCCGCCCGAACGCCCCGGGATGCTTGCGGCCCAGCATCGGCGCGTAGCCGTCGTTATACAGCAGGGTCCGCTCCGGTCCCCAGGCGACGAACATGGGTTGCCCGGAGCCGAGCATCACGCCCACGAGCGTGCGCAGCGACATCGGCCAGGCCGCGGGCGGGCCGAGCGGCGTCGCCGCCCAGTCGTGCACGCGCATGCGGGCGCCCATCTCGCCGCCATCGGCTGAAAGGTTGTATTCGGCCGCCGCGGCCTCACTGTCCAACCCGGCGCTCCCCGGCCCGGTCCCGCCGCTCAAGCGCTTCCCGCCGCCGCTCGTCCTCCTCCGGCAGCCGCAGGGCGGCACGGACCACCTCGCTCGCGCTGCGGAAGCGTCCCGAGGCGACCCGGCCGGCGATGAAGGCCTCGATCTCCGGCGTGAGGGACATGTTCCTGGTCTTGATTGTTGCAGGCATGAAGTCAACACAACCTTTAGGATAGTGCCTTGTCAATGCTTGCCAAGCGCCTTCGTTCCTTGACGGCCATGTGCAACAGCGACGGGCCGTGTTGAAAAGCGGAAGATGCTGATCGAGTGCCCGTCCCCGCTGAAGGCTGTCCTTCCCGCGATAGGCTCACTTCGCGATCGGCATAGGCCAGCTTGTTGACGGGGCGCCCGAGCGCGCTGTGCAGCAGGCCTTCGTCCTTGAGGCCCTGCACGCCGCCATACTCCCGCAGCGCCTGGTCGTGCACGAACAGCACGACGTCCGGCTCCAGGAACTCCGGCTCGGTCACCTCTTGGCAAGTTCCTGCAGCGCATCGGCCTGCTCGCGCAGCACCTCGCGGGCAAGCTGCATCTGCCGCTCCAGCGCCAGGTTGCGCTTCACCAGCTTCACCCCGTCGGTCAGCTCGACCAAGGCGAGATCCTGCCCCACCTCGAAGCCCATGCGGATGCGGGTGTCGGCCGGGAAGGTCACGCCGACCGAGTTGCCTTGCCGGCGCAGGGTGACCTCGGACATGAACGGCTCCATCTTACACAATGTAAGACCAGACGCGCCGGCACATTGTCCAGCACTCAAGCCGAGACGCCCCGCGCATGATGACGTTCCCTGCCATGCGCGATGAAGGCTGACTCTGGGCCATGGCGACGACAGGCCGCGTTCACCGGCTCAGCGCCAAATACCCCTGGTAATAGGGCTGTTGGCTCAGGGCCTACACCGCCGCGTTCGCTCCCGGCGTGATCCAGGACGGTGACATGCGCAGGTCCAGGATGTTTCGGCTCACGTCCTGGATGTCCCGCAGCCCGCACAGGGCCAGCGTGGTGTCCAACTCCCGGCGGATGATGTCGAGGCTGAGCGTCACCCCCCGCTCGCCCAGCGCGCCCAGCCCGTACAAGAATGCGCGGCCGATGAACACGCCGCGCGCGCCCAAGGCCAGCGCCTTCAGCACGTCCTGGCCGGAGCGGATGCCGCCGTCCATCAGCACCTCCATCCGGCTGCCGACCGCGTCCACGATCTCCGGCACCGCCGAGATGCTGGATCGGGCGCCGTCCAGCTGGCGGCCGCCGTGGTTGGACACGACCAGCGTGTCCACTCCCGCCCGCTCCGCCTTCATCGCGTCCTCCGGGTCCAGGATGCCCTTCAGGATCAGCTTGCCGCCCCAGCGGTCCTGGAAACGCCGGACGTCGTCCCAGTCCAGCTTCGGGTCGAACTGGTTGGCCGTCCACGAGGAGAGCGAGCTCATGTCGGCCACGCCCTCCACGTGCCCGTGGATGTTGCCGAAATGCCGGCGCTTCGTGTGCAGCATCCCCCAGCACCAGCGCGGCTTGGTCGCAAGGTTGACCAGGTTCGCCAGCGTCGGCTTGGGCGGGGTGCTCAGCCCGTTCTTGATGTCCTTGTTCCGCTGGCCCAGGATCTGCAGGTCGAGCGTCAGCACCAGGGCCGAGCACCCGGCCGCCTTGGCCCGGTCGATCAGCTTGTTCGCGAACACCCGGTCGCGCATGACATACAGTTGGAACCAGAACGGCGACTGGATGTCCGCGGCCACGTCCTCGATGGAGCAGATGCTCATGGTGGACAGGGTGAACGGCACGCCTGCCTTCTTGGCCGCCCGCGCCGCCAGGATTTCGCCGTCCGCGTGCTGCATCCCCGTCAGCCCGGTGGGCGCCAAGGCGACCGGCATGGCCACCTGCTGCCCGGCCACCGTGCTGGCGAGGGTGCGGTCCGTCATGTCCACCGCCACGCGCTGCCGCAGCTTGATGGACGCGAAGTCGTCCGTGTTGGACCGGTATGTCCCTTCCGTCCAGGACCCGGAATCGGCGTAGTCGTAGAACATCCGCGGCACCCGCCGCTCGGCCAGCCGGCGCAGGTCCTCGACGTTGGTGATGGCGCTGGGCATGGCGGTGTCGATCCGGTCGTTTCCCTCGTCTTAGCCGCCGCACCGCGTCCCGTCCACGCCGGGCCAGGTTCGTGGGTCATCGGGCACTGCGCCCTCCTCGATCGCTGGGCGCCTGGTGTCGCGCGGGCAGGCCCGGTCAAACCCGGATCCGCTCGGCCTCGTCGAGGCTGATGTCGTCATGGCATAGGCGTTGGCCTGGGGCAGCGGCGTGCGGGTGAGCCGGCCCGTGCCGCGCCCGACCGCCCGGAACAGCGGCCCCTTCAGGTCGTCGGCGATGCCCGTCCCGTCCAGGTAGGCGTGCAGGTACTCGTCCAGGCTGTGATGGCAGGGCACCTCGTGGCGCTTGCCGCCTTTCTCGCGCAGCCGCACCCAGAGCCGAGGGCAGGGAGGACGGGCCCCACGGTCGAGGAGAGAGTCGTCGGGCGGGCCGGGAGCGAAGTCGGCAGCGGCGGGGCGCTATCCATCACTGGCCTCCCTCGGCCTCGGCGAGATAGGCCGCCGGTTTCAGTATCCGTACGCCGCGCCAGGGATCCAGCACGAGCAGATCGGCGTCGCCGCTGACGATGGTTCCGGTGCCGGCCGCGGGGGCCAGCTCGAGATATTTGTTGTCCTTGGCGTCGCGGCAGTCGGTCACGCCCCGGTTGGGGCAAACCACACGGCGCCGCCGCGCAGGACGTCGAGAATGCGCGTCCGGCGTGCGGCCGTGACGGCCCGGGCAAAGCGCGGCCTGCCGAGCACCTCGGCGATCTCCGCGTCCACCTCGGCCGACAGCGAGCGCGAACAGGTCCGCGGCTTCCGCGCGCAGCAGCGTCCGCTCGGGCACGCTGTCCTCACGCAACGCGGCGCTCACCACGGCCGACGCGTCGAAGACGATCACGCCGCCGGGGCATCCCGCCGCTCCGCATTGTATGCGTCGAGTTCCGCGTTGATGTCGGCGTCGGTCAGCCCCGCGCTGCGGGCTTCAGCCTTGGCATCGGCGATGGCCTGTGCCAGCTCGCTCGGGCCAGGACGCGGGTGCAGGACACGGCTGACCAAGCGGCCCATGGCGGCGCGGGTGCGGGCGTCGGCCAGGGCCACCGCGGCGGCGGCGTCGACCTCGAGTGTCACGGGAACAGTGTCGGGCATGGATAGCCTTCTGGCCATGACCCTACCGGCGCAGGGCGGTGCCGGGCAAGCATCTATATCCGATAAAAGATATTATTACATATAGATAAAGCTCTCTTCCGCTATGGATAGGATGTAGTCTCCCATCCATTGCTGGGAGCATTTCTAAGCAAGTCGTCCGGTATGTCGCAGTAAGACTTGAGTACCCTGTCCCCTTCTCCGTGCGAGGCCTGCTTGGTCAAGCTGACGGGGCAGGCGCGGCGAGGATTATCGACTGGTCCCCGATCGACACCTGCAGATGATAGCTGGCCCAGTTCGCCGCATAGTCGGCCGGCACGGGGATAA
>CAXTUQ010000247.1:0-8383 GCA_964247405.1 uncultured Acetobacteraceae bacterium | reverse complement strand
CTTCGTGACGGAGGAGGCCGGGCTGCTTCCGGCCTTGCGGCAGGCCTTAACGGCGCCGGAACCCTGGGCCGCCCGGGCGCAGGACCGCGCCCGGCGCTATACGGTTGAGAAGATGGCGGCCGGCACGCTCGCGGTGCATCGCGGCGTGGCGGTGCGGGCCTGATGCGCTTCGTTTACTTCACGCATTCCCTGGCGTCCTGCTGGAACCACGGCAACGCGCACTTCCTGCGCGGCGTGCTGCGCGACTTGGTGGCGCGCGGGCATGAGGTCCGGGCTTTTGAACCCGCCGCTGCTTGGAGCCGCGAGAACCTTTGGGCCGACGGCGGCCCGACGGCAGAAGCAGGTTGGCAGGACGCCTACCCCGAACTTTCCAGCACCGTCTATGAACCCGGCGCCGACCTGGCCGAACTCGTGGACGGCGCCGATGTCGTGATCGTGCATGAATGGAACGAGCCTGCCCTGGTCGCCGGCGTTGGCCGCCTGCGCCGCGCCGGGCATCGCTTCCGTCTGCTGTTCCACGACACCCACCACCGCGCCGCAAGCGACCCCGACACCATGCGGCGCTACAACCTGTCCGCCTATGACGGCGTGCTGGCCTTTGGGGAGGCGCTGGCCGGGATCTATCGCGCTTGGGGTTGGGGCGACCGGGTGTTCACCTGGCATGAGGCCGCCGACACCCGCCTGTTCCGCCCGCCGGCCGCCGAGCAGCCGCGCACTGGCGCCGTTTGGATCGGCAATTGGGGCGACGGCGAGCGCACGGCGGAGTTGGAAGCATTCCTGTTCGCCCCCGCCGCCGCCTTGGGCCTGCCGCTCGACGTGTATGGCGTGCGCTACCCCGAGCCGGCCCTGGCAATGCTTGCCCGGCACGGCGCGCGCTACCGCGGCTGGCTGCCGAACGCGCAGGTGCCCAGCGTGTTCGCCCGGCACAAGATGACGGTGCACGTGCCCCGCCGGTTCTATGCCACGGCGCTGCCCGGCATTCCCACCATCCGGGTGTTCGAGGCGCTGGCCTGCGGCATCCCCCTGGTCTCTGCTCCGTGGGACGACGCGGAGGGGCTGTTCACGCCGGGCGAGGACTTCCTGATGGCGCGGGATGGCGACGAGATGCGCCAGCACCTGGCGGTACTCGACACCGACCCGGCCCGCGCTGCGGCGTTGGCGGCGCACGGCCTTGCCACCATCCGCGCCCGGCATAGCTGCGCACATCGCGTGGACGAGCTGTTCGGCATCCTGGACCGGCTCGACGCACCCCGAACCCTGAGCGCCTGATGCACATCGCCTTCTACGGATCGAGCCTGCTGTCGTCCTATTGGAACGGCGCCGCGACCTACTACCGCGGCCTGCTGGGCGCGCTGGCCCGGCTGGGTCACGGCATCACGTTCTATGAGCCGGACGCCTTCGACCGGCAAAGCCATCGCGACATCGAGCCACCGGACTGGGGGCGCGTCGTCGTGTACCCGGCGACGGTTGCCGGCGTGCAGGCGGTGCTGGCGGAGGCTTCCCGCGCCGACATCGTCATCAAGGCAAGCGGCGTCGGCGTGTTCGACGACGAGCTGCTGGCCGGCGTCCTGCGGCACGCCCGGTCCGGCGCCGTCCGGGCGTTCATGGACGTAGACGCCCCCGCGACCCTCGCCGCCATCCGTGGCGACGCGGCCCATCCCATGCGCCGCGCGCTGCCAGACCTCGACCTCGTCCTGACCTATGGGGGCGGGCCGCCGGTTGTGGACGCCTACCTGGCGCTCGGGGCGCGGCAATGCGTGCCGATCTACAATGCACTCGACCCGGCGACGCACCATCCGGTCGCGCCCATGCCGCGGTACCAGGCCGACCTCGCCTTCCTCGCCAACCGCCTGCCGGACCGGGAGGCCCGAGTGGAAGCCTTCTTCCTCCATGCCGCGGCGCGCTGTCCTGGCTACATGTTCCTGCTGGGCGGCAACGGCTGGCACGACAAGGCAATGCCGGGCAACGTCCGCGCCGTCGGGCACGTGGGCACGGCGGAGCACAACGCCTTCAACTGCTCCGCGCTCGCGGTGCTGAACGTGGCGCGCGACAGCATGGCGGCCGTGGGCTTCTCCCCGGCTACCCGGATATTCGAGGCGGCCGGCGCCGGCGCGTGCCTGATCACTGACGCCTGGGAAGGCATCGAGCTGTTCCTGCAGCCCGGCGACGAGGTGTTGGTGGCACGGGACGGCGCCGAGGTGGCGGAGCACCTCCAAGCCCTGACTCCGGCTCGCGCCCGCGCCATCGGCGACGCCGCCCGGGCGCGGGTGCTGGCGCAGCACACCTATCAGCAACGGGCGGCGATCCTGGACCGGCTGCTGCGCGACGCCGCCGTGCGCAAGCGGCCTGCGGCCTGAAGGGGCTGACACGCCGGGCCGGGGGGAGTATCCCCGGTTGATGGCCGACATCGTTCCCAGCGACCCGCCCGCGGCGGCAATCTCCGACGCGATCCCGGCCTACAGCCACCAGCAGATCAAGCGCGTGATCACCGGCATCATGCTCTGCATCCTGCTGGCCTCCTTGGACCAGACGGTGGTGATCCCCGCGGTTCCCGCCATCGCCGCCGACCTGGGCGCGTTCGGGCACCTGTCCTGGATCGTCACCGCCTACCTGCTGACCAGCACCGCGGCGACGCCGATCTATGGCAAGCTATCGGACATCTACGGACGCCGCGCCCTGCTGCTGCCGGCGCTGGTGCTGTTCATCGCCGCCAGCATGATCTGCGGCTTCGCGCAGACCCTGCCGCAGTTGATCGCCGCGCGGGCGCTGCAAGGCTTGGGCGGCGCCGGGTTGCTGTCGATGGCACAGGCGGCGGTGGCGGACGTCGTCTCGCCGCGGGAGCGCGGGCGTTATCAGGGCTACATGGCGTCGATGTGGGGCGTGGCGTCCGTGGCCGGGCCGCTCGTGGGCGGCTACGTGACCGACCATCTGTCCTGGCGCTGGGTGTTCTGGGCCAACCTGCCTGTGGGGTTGGCGGCGATGTGGCTGTGCGACCGGGCGCTGCGGACCATGCCGGTGCAGCGGCGGGACGCCCGCATCGACGGCGCCGGAGCGGCGCTGCTGGCAGGGGGCGTCACCGCGCTGCTGCTCATGCTGAGCTGGGGCGGCACGGAGTTCCCGTGGGCCTCGGCGCCGGTGCTGGGCATGGGCGCCCTGGGCGTCGTGCTGCTGGCCGTGCTGATTTGGCAGGAGCGTCGCGTGGCCGACCCGATCCTACCGCCGCGTTTGTTCGGCAACCCGGTGTTCCTGCGCGGCGTGCTGATCGCGTTCTTCACCTCGCTCGGCCTGTTCGGCGCCACGTTCCTGCTGCCGCTGTATTTCCAGCTTGTGCTCGGGATGGATGCCGCCGGGTCCGGGCTGCTGGTGATGCCGTTCCTGGTGGCGACGGTGGTGGGCGCCTTCGCGTCGGGCCAGTATGCCCGGCGGATCGGGCGTACGAAGGGCATCGTGCTGACCGCGCTGGTGGCCTCGGTTGCCGGGTTCGTGGGCCTGGCCATGCTGGCCGGCAGCGCGCCGCTCTGGCTGGTGCTGCCCTGCACGGCGCTGCTGGGCGTCGGCACCGGCGCCACGATGCCGAGCGTCCTGATGCAGGTGCAGAACGCGGCGGCACGGCGCGACGTGGGCGCGGCGACGGGGTCCCTGCTGTTCCTGCGCTCGATGGGCGGCGCGTTCGGCAGCACCATCGTCGGCTCGCTGCTGGTGGCCCGCTTCAACGCCGGGCTTCATGCCGCTGGAATCGTGAACAGCGTTGACCTGGGCGCCTTGCGCGGCGGGGCGGAGGGCATGGCCGACCTCGGCAGCCTCGGCCTGGCCCGGACGGCGCTGGTTGGCGGCTTCCAGCTTTCGTTCGCCGTGTGCGCCGTGCTGCTCGGCGTCGCCGTCGTCATCGGGGCGGGCATGCGCGACTTGCAGCTCCGGTCCGCGAGCGCGCCCCAAGACCTCGCCCATTGATGGCCTCGCGCACTAATTCCGGATCGGCGCGCAGTTGGTCCGCCCGGCGGCCACGCAGTCCTGGATTGCCGTCGTCCCCCGCAGCGCCCCAGTCAGCCACAGCCCGCCGCCGATCAGGACAACCAGCACGATGACGGCTGCCACGATTTGACGGATGCGCCCCGGGTCATGTTCATGATCATCGCTCAACGCACAGTCTCCTCATGAAAATGCCGGCCCCGTGCGGCGCCCGGTTGACACGGCTGCGATGCGTCCGGCCATAACACGGAATGCGTGTTCACCGCCTGCCGTGGTTCGTGCCCCTGCTGACCCTCCTGCTCGCGGCGCTGGCCGTGCCGGCTTGGGCGGCCGATCGGTCGTTTGAAACGTCGGACGGCGTTCGGCTGCATCTGATCGAGGCCGGGCCGCCCCGGGCGCCGACGGTCGTGTTCGTGCCGGGCTGGGCGATGCCGGCCTGGATCTTCCAGGCGCAGATCGCCGCGTTTTCCCGTGCCTACCACGTCGTGGCGCTCGACCCGCGCGGCCAGGGCGACAGCGAGATCCCGCCGGAAGGCTACACCCCGGCCCGGCGCGGCCAGGACATCGGCGACCTGATCACGGCGCTGGGCGGGCGTCCGGTGCTGCTGGTCGCCTGGTCGTTGGGCGTGCTCGACAGCCTGGCCTATGTGCAGCAATACGGGGATGCGCGGCTGGCCGGCCTCGTGCTGATCGACAACTCGGTCGGCGAGGACCCGCCGCCCAAGCCCTCCGGCCTGCCGCTGCGCCGCGGCCCGCCGCTGGAGCGGGAGGTGAAGATGCGCCGTTTCGTGCAGGGCATGTTCCGCAGCGCCCCCGGCGAGGCGTACCTCGCGCGCCTCACCGACACCGCGCTGCATACGCCGCCCGACGTTGCCGCCCGGCTCGCCAGCTACGCGGTGCCGCGCAGCTATTGGCGGGATGCGGTGTATTCCGTGAGCAAGCCCGTCCTGTATGTCGTCCGGCCCCGGTTCGCCGGGCAGGCGGCCAACCTCGCGGCGCGGCACCCGACGGCGGAGACCGCGCTGTTCGCCGAGGCCGGCCACGCGCTGTTCGTGGACGAGCCGGCGCGCTTCAACGGCCTGCTGGATGATTTCATCAACCGCCGGGTCGTCTGGCGATGACGGCCTTGGCTAAAACGGGCCGCCCGCGCATGTCGCTGGTGCCGCTGTTCCTGATTTCCGGCGCCGCAGTGGCCTATGAGATCGCGCTCACCCGGTATTTCGCCGTCGCGAAGTGGTCGGAGTACGGCTACTGGGTCATCTCCATCGTCATGGTCGGCTTCGCGCTCAGCGGCGTGACCGTGGCGCTGGCGCGGGACTGGGCGGTGCGGCATGGGGCGGCGTTGCTGACCTGGCTGCCGGTGGCGCTGGTGCTCGCCGCCGCGGGCGGCTACCAGGCTACCACCGCGAACCCGTTCAACCCGTTGCAGTTGCAGAATGCGGTGACGTTCCTGCCGCAGCTTGGCTACATCGCGCTGTACTACGCGGTCCTGCTGCCGTTCTTTTTCCTGACCGGGCTGTATATCAGCCTGACCTTCGTGCTGAACGAGGACCGGGTGGCCCGGGTGTATGGCTTCGACCTGACCGGGGCCGGGGCCGGGGCGGCGCTGGTGTTGGGCTTGATGAACGTGCTGCACCCGTTCCAGCTCGTGGCGGCGCTGCTGGTTTTGCTCGCCGCCAGCGCCGGGTTCGGCCGGCGCCCGGTCCGGGTTGGCCTTGCGGCGCTTGCGGCGCTGGTTGCCAGCGAGGCCGTGCTGCTGCTCGACGCGCGGGCGGATTACAACGACTTCAAGGCGATCTACGCCCCGCTGCACGTGCCGGACGCGAAGCAGATGGCGGAAATCCGCTCGCCGCGTGGGGTGTATGCGCTGCTCGACGACTTCACTGAGCGGGTCGATACCGACGTGTCCAACAATGCCGGCATGCTGGGCGTGCCGGGGCCGCCGCAGTCCTTCGGCCTGTACCGTGACGGCAACCGCATTGCGGCCCTGCCCAAGGCCCGGGGCGCCACCGCCGCCTACGCCTCGGCGGCGCTCGACGCGCTGCCCTACCGCCTGCTGCCCGGCGCCCACGTCCTGCTGGCCGGCGCGAGCGGCGGCTTCCGCGTGCAGCAGGCACTTACCTTGGGGGCCAGCCATGTCGATGCGCTGGAACCCGACCCGGTGCTGCTGGACGCCCTGCGCCACGGCCTCGGCCCATCCCCGGCCCTGGCCGCGGACCCGCGCGTGAGCCTGTCCCCCGACAGCCCGCTGGCCATGGCGCGGAGCGGGGGGCGCTACGACCTGGTCGATGTCAGCGGGGACTTCCTCGACGCGGCCGAGGCGAACGCCGCCGCCTACACCGCAGAGGCTATCGCCGGCTATCTCCGTGCGCTGGCGCCCGGCGGTTTGGTGTCGATCCCGGTCTCGATCCGGGAGTTCCCGGTTTATGCCGTCCGCGTGCTGGCGACGGTGCGGGACGCGCTGCGCCGCGCGCACGTGGCCGACCCGGCGGCGCACGTCGTGGTGTATCGTTCCGCCTGGAACCTGCGGATCCTGGCCGGCAACGAGCCTTGGACCCCGGAGCGCATCGCTGCCGTGCGCGCCTTCTGCGACGAGCGGTCGTTCGACGTATCGTATTACCCCGGCATCGACGTGGAAGCCGCCCGCGCCGGCATCTACAACGACCTGCCGGCGGTCAGCTTCGAAAGCGGCGAGGTGACGTCCGGCGCCGGGTCGGAGGATGCGGTGGCGGACGAGGCCGGGCAGGTGCTGCGGGGGGAGCGCAGCGAGTCGCAGGACGCCTTCAACCTCGCGCCGATCACCCTGGACCGCCCATCCTACTACGCCATCCTGCGCCTGAACCAGCTTCCGACCATCCTGAAACGGCTGGAGATCCTGCCGCAGGCCGAGGTCGGGCAGCTCGTCAACCTCGCGGTGCTGCTGCAGGCGGTCGTCATCGCCGTGCTCGTGCTGGCGGTGCCGCTGCTGGCGCCGCGCGTCGCGGGCGCACGGTCCGGGCATCCCTCGATGCTGCGCCCGGTGCTGTATTTCGCCTCGCTCGGTCTCGGCTTCCTGTTCATCGAGATCTTCCTGATCGAGAAGGCCAGCCTTTACCTCAACGACCGCACCAGCGCCTTTGCCCTCGTGCTGACCGGCATGCTGGTGTTCTCCGGAGTGGGCAGCCTGCTGGCCGACCGGGTGCGCCAGGTCGGCATCGCCTTGTCGGCCGCAGTGGTCGTGGCCTGGTGCGCCTTGGCGCTGCTGGGGTTGCAGCCGTTCCTGCTGGCGACCTTGGGGCTGCCCTGGCTGCTGCGGGCGGCGGTCGTCGTGGCACTTGTGGCGCCGGTGTCGCTGGCGCTCGGCATGCCGTTCCCGCTCGGCCTAGCCCGGGCCGGCAGCGCCGGGGGCGGAATTCTGCCGTGGGCCTGGGGCCTGAACGGCGCGTTCTCCGTCGTCGCCACGCCGCTTGCGAACCTCCTTGCCGTGCAGTTCGGCTTCGACAGGGTTCTGCTGATCGCCGCCTTGCTTTATGTCGTGACCTATCTCGCCTATCCCTCCGTCCGAAAGGCCGTCCAGTGGCAGCCATCCCCCACCACCTGACCCGCCGCGCCGTGCTGGCCGGCGCCATGGCCGCGCCCTTCGCCGGGGGTGCCTGGGCCGCATCGACGCCGGGCTGGACGCGGGACGCCTACATGGAGGCCATGCGCAAGTCCGGCCGGCCCACCGACCTGACCGAAGCGCAGTTCCAGGCGATCCAGGCTCGCAAGCCCGCGGCGATGCAGCGGATCGAGACCTACCTGAAAGAGCGCCTCGGCGCCGCCGATCCGGCCGTGCTGCGCGCCTTCCAGGAGGTGCCGCGCGAGTACTTCCACTACGTTTATCCCGAGCACCGCTCGCAATCCGGCGTCGCCTATGAGGATGACCCGAAGCCCTGGGCGCTCGGCTACGGCTCGGCGCTGTCCGACTATCTCGGCCAGGCCTACATGACCCAGGTCTGCAAGCCGCAGCCCGGCGACACGACGTTGGAGGTCGGCACCGGCAGCGGCTTCCAAAGCTCGCTGCTGTCCCGCATCGTCCAGCACAGCTACTCCATCGAGATCATCGAGCCGTTAGGCCAGGCTGTAGCCAAGATCTTCGCGCCGCTCGGCTACGACAACGTGCAGACCCGGGTCGGCGACGGCTATTTCGGCTGGCCGGAGGTGAAGGGCGGCTTTGACGTGATCATCGTCACCTGCGCCGCGCAGTACGCGCCGCCGGACTTGTTCAAGCAGTTGAAGCCGGGCGGGCGGATGCTGATCCCGATTGGGCAGCCGTTCAAACGGGGGCAGTTGCTGTATGTTTACACGAAGGATGAGGATGGGAAGGTTCGGTCTCGGAAGGATGTGGGGGTGTTCTTTATTCCGATGACGGGGGCGATGATGAACCGGCCTAAGC
>CAXTUQ010000246.1:0-8392 GCA_964247405.1 uncultured Acetobacteraceae bacterium | reverse complement strand
CATGACGACGCAGGGGAAGCACGGCTTCACGGGTTCGCTGACCAGCGCCTGCAGTGGGTAGCTTTCGAGCGGCATCCGCACCCCGGCCTGGGCCATGACGACGCTGGTGTGCCCGGCCGCGACGACGCCGACGCGCCGGGTCGCCACCGCGCCGCGGGTGGTGTCCACGCCGCACACCGCGCCGCCCGCGTCCCGCCGGATGCCCGTCACCTCGCAGTTCTGCACGATATCGACGCCCAACGCGCTTGCCGCCCGGGCATAGCCCCAGGCCACCGCATCGTGCCGGGCGGTGCCGCCCCGGCGCTGCAACGCCGCGCCCAGCACCGGGTAGCGCATCCCGGCATCGAGGCTCAGCGGCGGGCAGTATGCCTGGGCCTGTTCCGGCGACAGCCAGTCATTGTCCACGCCGGCCAACTGGTTGGCGTATACATGCCGCTTGCCCACCTGCACGTCGTGCACGGTATGCGCCAGCATCATCACGCCGCGCGGCGAGAACATGACGTTGTAGTTCAGCTCCCGCGACAGCCCTTCCCACAGCTTGACCGCGTGGTCGTAGAGCGCGGCGCTTTCTTCCATCAAATAGTTGCTACGGATGATCGTCGTGTTGCGCCCGGTGTTGCCGCCGCCGAGCCAACCCCTCTCCAGCACCGCCACCCGGCGGATGCCGTGCTGCTTCGCCAGGTAATACGCCGTCGCCAGCCCGTGCCCGCCCGCGCCGACGATGACGGCGTCATAGGCGGGGGCCGGGCGGTCCGGGGAGCGCCAATGCTCGGTCCAGCCGGATTGGCCGCGGAGGGCCTCACGGGCCAGGCGGGCAGCGGAGAAGTGCTTCATGCGTCATTCTCGCTCCGGCGGCGCCGCCGCGCTTGCCTGGCCGCGACACGCCGCTTGCTTGATCCCGCCAGGCCGGGCGGTCAGGCCGTCCAGGATTTCACGACCTCCGGATGCTGGCTAACCCACTCCGCCGCGGTCTTGGCCGGATCGACGCCGCTCGCCTGGTTCTGCATCATCAGCCCTTGCTCCTCCGGGAGCGACAGCTTGAAGCGGCTCAGGATGGCGTGGACCTCCGGCATGTCCTTCGCCAGGCCCTTGCGGGCGACGTTGTTCACCGTCTCGTCGCCGCCGAACACGCCCTTGGGGTCTGCCAAGTACTTCAGCTTGAACGCAGCCCACATCCAATGCGGCGTCCAGCCGGTGACGACGACCGGCTGCTTGCGCGACACCGCGTCCTTGAGCGCCGCCACCATCGTCGCGTCGCTGCCATCGACCAGCTGCATCGGCACCAGGTCGTATTCCTTCATCGCCTTCTCAGACGCCCGCATCAGCCCGGCGCCGGGGTCGATGCCGATGATCTTGCCGCCGAACATCGACGCGTTCGCCTTGAGGTCGGCAATAGAATCCACCGTCACGTAGTCCGGCACCACCCAGCCGATCTTGGCGCCCTCGATGTTCGGCCCCAGCACGTCCACCTTGTTCTTCAGCTTGGCATAATAGGCCGCGTGCGTCGCCGGCAGCCAGGCTGCGACCATGCAATCCGCGTCGCCGGACGCCACGGCCTCCCACATCGCCGCCCCCGACACCGGGGTCAGCCTGGTGTCATAGCCGGCCTGCTTCAAGGCTGCCGACAGGATGTTGGTGGCGACGATGGCGTCCGCCCACTCCACATAAACGATCCTGACCGTGCCCTTCGCGGCGTGGGCCGGGCGACCGAAGGCGGTCAGCGCGGCGGCGGCGGGGACGGCCGCCAGAACCTGTCGTCTCAGCATGGAGGTGCTCCTTTGTTTTGTTCTTCGGTCAGCGTGGCTGCGCCCGGCGCGACACCTGCTGGGTGATCCGGTCGAGGATGATGGCCAGCACGGCGATGGCAACCCCGGCCTGGAAGCCGCGCCCGGCCTCCAGCCGTTGGATCGCGCTCCATACCTCGCGCCCCAGCCCGCCCGCGCCGATCATCGCCGCGATCACCACCATGGACAGCGACAGCATGATCGTCTGGTTGATCCCCGCCATGATCGTTGGCAGCGCCAGCGGCAACTGCACCTTTACAAGCTTCTGCCAGCGCGTCGTGCCGAAGGAGTCCGCGGCCTCCGTCATCTCCCCAGGCACCTGCAGGATGCCGAGCGCGGTCAGCCGGATCGTGGGCGGCATGGCGAAGATCACCGTGGCGAAGCAGGCCGACACCGGCCCCAAGCCGAAAAACGGGATGGCCGGGATCAGGTAAACGAAGCTCGGCATGGTCTGCGCCATGTCCATGCTGGGCGCGACGACGCGCCAGGTCCGCGGGCTGAGCGCGGCAGCGATGCCGAGCGGCAGGCCGATGGCGATGGAGGCCGCAGTCGAAAGCACGACCATGACCAGCGTCGTCACCATGGGGTCCCACAACCGCAGGTTCCACAGCAGCGCGAAGCCGAGCATGGAGCCGATGGCGAGCCGCCAGCCCGAAACCCGCCAGGCCAGCAGCCCGAAGGCCAGGATGATCACCGGCGGCGGCACCACCTGCAGCAGCGCGGTCAGCGCCGCGATCCAGTCCGACACCGAATGGCTGACGGCGCGCGTGACGCCCGAAAGCGCGGTGGTCAGCCAGTCCAGCGCCGCGTCGCACCAGTCGTCGAGCGGGATGCGCGGGATGGTCCAGTTCATGGCGCGGCTGTCTCCTTGGCTGCCGTACGCGACCGCCGCGCCAGGGCGTTGACGACGCAGACGCGGTCGATGGTGCCGCGCAACAGCCCGTCCTCGTCCACGACCGCGACCGGCTCCGCCTCGGTTGCCACGACCGGCAAGGCCTGCTTGACCGAGGCGGAGGCGGGCACGCGGGCGCAGGGCTGGAAGGCCCGGCCCAATCCCTGGCCGGCCTGTGCCCGCAATGCCGAAAGCTCGGCCCGGCCCATCAGCCGCCCAGCCGCGTCAACCACCAGCGCGCTGCCGCAACCCGCCGCGTCCATCCGGTCCGCCGCCGCGGCCGGGTCGTCCCCCGGCCGCAGCACAAGCGGAGGCGCAGTCATCAGCGTGCCGACCTTCAGGACCGAGGCCACGTCGATATGCTCGACGAAACGCGCGACATACGGGGTGGCCGGGTTTGCGAGAATGGCCTCGGCGGTGCCGACCTGCACGATCGCGCCGTCCTTCATCAGCACGATGCGCCCGCCCAGCGCGATGGCCTCGTCCAGATCGTGCGACACGAACACGATGGTCTTGCGCAGGCGGCGCTGCAGCTCCACCAGCTCCTGCTGCATGTCGCGGCGGATCAGCGGGTCGAGTGCGCTGAACGCCTCGTCCATCAGCAGCACCGCCGCGTCCGCCGCGAGCGCCCGCGCCAGGCCCGCGCGCTGCTTCATGCCGCCCGACAGCTCGCTTGGATAGCGCGCGTCCCAGCCTTTCAGGCCGACCAGCTCGATGGCGCGCATGGCGCTGTCACGCCGGGCCGGCTTCGCCATGCCTTGGATTTCCAGCCCGAACTCCACGTTCCCCAGGATGGTCCGGTGCGGGAACAAGGCGAAGTGCTGGAACACCATGCCGAAGGTCTTGCGCCGGAAGTCCCGGAGCGCGCCCGGCGCCATCGCGGTCACGTCGGTGCCGCGCACCCGGATCGTGCCGCTGCTCGGCTCGATCAAGCGGTTCAGGCAGCGCAGCATGGTGGATTTGCCACTGCCGGACAGGCCCATGACCACCAGGATCTCGCCCTCCGCCACGTCGAAGCTGACGTGGTTGAGGCCGACCGCGGTGCCGGTCCGCGCCAGCACGGCCGCCCGGTCCTCGCCCCTGTCGAGCATCGCCAACGCCTCGGTTCCACGGTCGCCAAACACCTTGCTGATGTCCTGCACCTCGATCAGCGTGGGCGGCGTTTCGACCGTTTTGACGGCGGGCGCGTGGACCGACCCGATCTCGAAGTTGAACGGCGCATGTGCTGTCATCGGTCGATCACCAAATCTTCGAGGGGACGGCTGCAGCAGATCAGCACCATGCCTTGATCGACTTCCCGCGGCCGGATGCCGCCGCCATGCCGCATATCGACCCGGCCGGACAGCATCCGGCTCTTGCAGGTGCCGCAGACCCCCCGCGTGCAGGACGACGGCAGGCGCAGCCCGGCCGCCTTCGCCGCGGCGAGCACGGTGGTGCCGGGCGGGCAGGCGACCACCTTGCCGGACTTGGCGAAGGTCACGCTGAACGTTGCCTCCGCCACGGCTTCGGCGGTGGCGACCTCCTCGTGCACAGCCTCGGGCAGCGCCTCGAAGCTGAAGCTTTCCTCATGGTAGCGGCTGCGGTCGAAACCCGCCTGGTCCAGCAGCGCGCGCACCCCGGCCATGTAGGGCGCCGGGCCACAGCAATACACGTCCCGGTCCAAAACGTCGGGCGCCAAGAGGCCGAGCGCGCGGGCATCGAGCCGGCCGACCAGGCCGGGCCAGCCAGGTTCGCCCTCCGTGCTTTCCGTGACGTGCGCCACCCGCAGGCGGGGCAGGCGGCGTGCCATCAGCGCAAGCTCGTCCCGGAAGATGATGTCGCGCGGCGAGCGGGCGCTGTGCACGAACAGCACGTCGCGGTCCTCGGCCCGGTCGAACAGCGTCCGCGCCATGCTCATCAGCGGCGTCACCCCGCTGCCGCCCGACAGCATCAGCAGCTTCGCATCCGGCGCACGCGGCAGCACAAAGGTGCCGGACGGCCCCGTGGCGCGCAGGCGCACGCCGGGCCGCACGTGGTCGTGCAGCCAGTTGGACACCGGGCCGCCGCGCACCCGTTTCGTGGTGATGGACAAGGTCTCGGGCCGCGTGGGCGGGGAGGAGATCGTGTAGCAGCGGAACACCGTCTCGCCGCCGATGGGCAGCTCCAGCGTCAGGAACTGCCCGGCCTTGAAGCGGAAACGGCAAGGCTGGTCGGTCGCGAAGTGGAAGCTCCGCACATCATGCGTCTCGTCCGTCACGGCCCGGCACACGAGGTCGCCGTCATAGTCCACGCCCCATAGCGGGAGCGCGTCGCCGGTGATCTGCGGCGAGTCGCCGATCAGCATGGGACCCTTGTTGACGTATCGCTGCGTCGTGCTGCCCTGTCATCCACGCGCGAAGACACTCCCGAATTTTGGTTGCATAACAAACTCTGACGCAATGCTGGTATGTGCAGCCTGCAAACGCTTGTCGGCAACCGTCATCAGGCTTGCAGTTGGGCGACGCTCAGGCGTATTGGCGCCGTTCCGGCGGCATCAGTCCCGGGTTGATCAGCGGACGCCCGGGCACGGGGTCGTCGGCCGTGGCACGGGTGGAACGGTGCAGGCTGGGCGGGTGGCCGAACGCTGTGCGGAACTGGCGCGAGAAATGCGCGCCGTCGGCGAACCCGGCCTCCACCGCAACTTCTGTCACGCTGAGCGCCGTGTTGTTCAGCAGCCAGCTTGCGTAGCGCAGCCGCAGCTCGCGGTACGCTGCCGTGGGGCAAAGGCTCAGGACCTGCTGAAACCGCCGCTCCAACTGCCGGGGCGAAAGGCCGACCCGGCGTGCCACTTCGCCCATTGCCAGCGGGGCACCGAGATTCTGTTCCATCGTCAGCAAGGCACGATGGACCTTCTCGTCGGATTGGTTGCCCTCGCTGGCAATGGGCGGGTGCGGCTGCGCGTCGTCGGCGCTGCGGATGCGGCTGAGCAGCATGACGTGCTGTGCCTTCTGTGCCTGCGCCGGGCCGACATGCCGTTTGATGAGATAGACTGCAAGGTCGGCCACGTTGCTGCCGCCGGAGCAGGTGATGCGGTCGCGGTCCACCAGGAATAGCCGGTCGGCGACCGCGTCCTGCTCCGGGAACTCGTCCTTGAAGTCCTGGTAATGGAACCAGCTCACGCAGGCCCGGCGGCTTTCCATCAGGCCCTCCCGGCACAGCAGGAAGCTGCCGGTGCACACGCCGATCAGCGGCGTGCCGGCGGCGGCGGCCCGGCGCAGGTAGGCGCGCGCCGCCGGATCAAGCGCCGTGCCGTGCCGCAGCAGGCCGCCGACCACCACGACGTAATCCAGTTCGCCCGGCGGCAGCAGCGCGCTGGTGGGCGTGACCAGCATCCCGCAACTGCTGCGCACCGGGTCCATGCGCGCTGCCATCACTGGCCATTGGCAACGGATCGGCCGGGATAGGTCGCCCTCGTCCCCGGCCAGCCGCAGCGCGTCCACGAACAACGAGAACGCCGACAAGGTGAAGTTGTTGGCGAGAATGCAGCCGATGCGGAGCGTCGGCCTGCCCCCGTCCGTCATCCGCCCCCCTCCATTAGTTGCCCATGCCGGCGCGCAGCCGCTCGATATACCAGATGCAGAAGGCATCGACCATGTACTCGGCCGGGGCGTAGGGGCCGGGTTCGTGCGCCGCGCTCGCAGCGCCGGCCTGTGCCATCTCGACGAAGCTCGCGTCCTGCTCGTTGGTTGCGCGCCAAACCTCGGTGAGGCGGTCCACGTCGTAGTCCACGCCCTCGACGGCATCCTTGGCCACCAGCCACGTCGTGCGGACCAGCGTGCGCCCGGGCGCCAAGGGTATAGTCGCGAAGGTCACGGCATGGTCGCCCAGGAAATGGTGCCAACTGTTCGGCTGGGTGTGCAGGTGCAGCGCGCCCATGCGCGGCTGCGTGAAGCCGGCGACCAAGCGTCGGGACGCCTGGCGCGCGTCCATGGTGTAACTTTCGCCGGGTCCGTCGAGCGCCAGCCGCTCGGTGCGGAAGCCGGTCGGGCGGCCGTGCAGGTTCTCCAGCGCGCGCCAGGGCAGCCCGGCGGCGTTCCAGATGGCCTCAAATTCTCCTTGGGTGCGCAGGAAACGCTGGTAGTCCTCGGCCTGCGCCGGGGTCACGTCATTGGCCGAGTAGCCGAAGAAGTGGAACAGGCTACGCAGCAGCTCGGGATGGCCACCGCAGTGGTAGCACTCCCGGTTGTTCTCGATCGTCAGCTTCCAGTTGCCGTGCTCAACCAGGTCGATCTGCGCCGCCACCTTGCAGTCCTGCAACCGGTGCGGGGCGAGGTAAGGGCTGACCTGCGCCGCCATGTCGTCGAAATCCACCGGCGGCTCGTCGGCCAGGCAGATGAACAGCAGCCCGGCCAGGCTGCGCACATGCACCGGCTTCAGCCCATGCTCGGGCGAGCCGACGCAGGACGGCATGTTGTCGGCGTGGATCAGCGCGCCCGTGAGGTCGTAGGTCCATTGGTGGTAGGGGCAGACGAGGTTGCCGACGAAGCCCTTGCCACCTTGCAGGATCACCGCGCCGCGGTGCCGGCACACGTTGTGGAACGCGCGCACCGCCATGTCGTCGTCGCGCACCAGGATGACGGAGGTGCCGCCCAACCGCACGGTCACGTAGTCGCCGGGTTCGGGGATCTCCGGCTCGCTCGCGATGAAAATCCAGTGACGCCCGAAGATCAGCCGCATGTCGAGGTCGAACACGTCCTGGCTGGTGTAGAACGCGGCCTCCAGGCTGTGACCCGGGCGGCGCCGGGCAATCAGGGCATCCAGGCCGGACTGCGTGATGGCGGTCATGGTTTAAAGGTCCTTGGCGTGGCGCAGCCCATCGAACACGGCTGCATGGATGTTGCGGCTCGCCACCGCGTCGCCGATCCGCATCAGGCGGTAGGCGCCGCCCGGGTTGCGCACCACGGCTTGCGGCTGCCCGGCCAGCAGCGCCCGGTGATCGACCTCGCCCAAGTTGACCGAGCCGGGCCGCAGCGCGAAGTACAACTCGTCGAGCGGCAGCGTGCCGTGCTCGACCACCACCTGGTCCACCAAGCGCTCCTCCGTGCGCGGGCCGTAGTCGCTGCCGAGCGTCGCCGCCAGCTTGTTGCCCTCCCGCCGCACCGACAGCACGCGGGTGTTGATGGTGATGCGCGCGCCGGCCCGCTGCAGCACCCGGGCAAAGCCCGCGTGGTTCAAGCCGCCAAGCTCGGGCGCGAACATCCGCTCCGGCGTCACGATCTCCAGCTCCGACCCGGCGGCGGCGACCAGCTCGGCCGCCTGCATCCCGGGATAGTTGCCGTTGTCGTCATAGATCAGCACCCGCTCCGCCGGCTTCGCCGCGCCGGACACCAGGTCCCAGGTCGAGGTGACAAGCTCGTTGCCGCCGGCGAGGATCTCCGTGTTCGGGACGCCGCCGGTCGCGACGAACACCACGTCCGGTTCCTCCGCCAGCACGTCGCCCGCTTCCGCCCAGGTGGCGAAGCGCAGGTCCGCGCCGAGGCGCTCCAGCTCGGACAGCCGCCAGTCCACGATGCCGATCAGCTCGCGCCGCCGGGGCGAGCGCGCGACAAGCAGGACTTGGCCGCCCGCCTGCTCCGTCGCTTCGAACAGGGTGACGGCGTGGCCGCGCTCGGCCGCAACGCGCGCCGCCTCCAGCCCGGCGGGGCCGGCGCCCACCACCACCACCCGGCGCCGCGGCCCGGCCGTGCGCGCCACCACC
>CAXTUQ010000245.1:0-8404 GCA_964247405.1 uncultured Acetobacteraceae bacterium | reverse complement strand
GCGCGCACGTCGATGTCGGCCGCGCCAAGCTCCTGCGGCGTCGCCGGGCGGCCGAAGCCCATGCGCTGCGGCTCTGCCGCGGCAGCGCCCGCAAGGATGACAAAGGCGGCCAGCGCGGCGCTACACCGCAAGCGCCGTCTCCCCGCCCGGCGCGATGCGCCAGGTGTTGATGGCATTGTAATGATACATGAAGTTCGGGCCGCGCTCCGCCAGCAGGCTGGCGCGCGTCGGCTGAACGGCGCCGGTCTCGTCGGTTGCGCGGCTTTGCAGCGCGGCCGGGCCGCCGTCCCAGGTCCAGGGCAGGCGAAACCGGGTCAGGCATTTCGGCAATACCGGCTCCTGCAGCGCCGCGTCTTGCCAGGTGGCGCCCTCGTCCGTCGAGACCTCGACCCGCGCGATACGGCCGCGTCCGGACCAGGCCAGGCCGCTGACCTCGTGAAAGCCCGACTGGCCCGGGCCGCGCCCCGGCGAGGGCCGGGTGATCACGGATTTCACCTCCATGACGAAGTTGAACTGCTTGGCGGTCCCATCAGGGAGCAGATCGGTGTACTTCGACGTTTCCTCGCGCGTCTGGAACGGTTGGTCGCCGAGCTTCAGGCGGCGCAGCCACTTGACGTTCATGTTGCCCTCATACCCCGGCAGGATCAGGCGCAGCGGGTAGCCGTTCTCTGGCCGCAGGTGCTCCCCATTCTGCGCATAGGCCAGGATGGCGTCATCCCACGCCTTCTCGATCGGCACCGAGCGGGTCATCGCCGCGGCGTCCGCCCCTTCTGCCAGCACCCACGCGGCGCCGGGCTTCACCCCGGCCTCGGCCAACACATCCGCGAGCCGCACCCCGGTCCACTCCGCGCAGCTCACCTGCCCGTGGGTGTCCTGCACGGTCCAGTGCGCCTTGATCTTCTCGGTCTTGTAGAGCGGGGTGTTGCCCGAGCACTCCAGGAAATGCAGCCGGGACACGGACGGGAAGCGGGCCAGGTCGTCCATGCTGAAGCTGAGCGGGCGCTCCACCATCCCGTGCACCAGCAGCCTGTGGCGGCCGGGGTCAATCGCCGGGGTGCCGGCGTGGCTGCGGACGTGGTGCAGGCCGTTCGGCGTGATGATGCCATGGAGGTCCTGCAGCGGCGCATGCGCGGAGGCGGTGGTCATGAACGGCGACCGGTCGCGCACGCGGCGCACCACCGCGCGTTCAAAGGGCGACGGGCTGCCGTAAGGCACGTCGTCCGCCGCAGTGCCTTGCTCGGTCATCCAGGGCGGAGGCGCCTCCGCCGCGGCGGCGCTGGCCCCCGATGCTGTAGAGGCGCCGGCCAGGGTCCATCCCACCTGCTGCAGCATGTGCCGCCGCCGCATTCCTGTGGTTCCATGGTCCGGCATGACCGTTCTCCCCGAAAAGCCCGGCGGGCATCACGTGCGCCGGAAGTGTAGGCATGAAGGCCAGGGATGGAAAGGCGGCCGTCGCCGTTTGCTTGTGGGCCGGCATCGCACCACAACCGTCCGGAACCGTCGTCGCCGCCGGCCGCTAAGATCGCAGCATTTCGGAGAAAGCCATGCCCATCCTGTCCGCCGCATCCCCCGTCGAGATCGAGGCCTCCGCCGACCGCCTCGCCTTGTCCGCCCCGGCGCGCGCGGCGGCGCTGGCGCTGTTCCATGACCTGACCAGCCGGGAGGAATTGACGGCCCTGTCGCTCCCCGCGGCGGATGGGCAGCGCCACGACGGCACCGAGTGGCCGGCCCACCGCTTCCTGTTCGGCACGGCGGCCGAGCTGGCCCCCACCCTCGACGCCCTCCGCCAGCGGCCGGACGTGGCGGAGATCGGCTCGGGGGACGCGCCGGAGGGCCTGATGCCGCGGACCCTGCTGTTGACCGGGGGCCAAGGCGGCTTCACCGGCGCGCTGCTGGCCTGCTCCGACCCCGGACGGCTGGCCGAGGTGATGGCCGAGTTGGGACTGCTCGACGCGGGATGAATTCGTACTCCATGGCCTGAGCAGCCTTGCAGCGAAGCAGGATGAAGCCCCGCTCGGCATTGCGGCAGCGATTGGAAGGCAGGATGCCTGCGCGGGTTCATAACCGTGTCGGGCTGAGTACAGACCGGATCTTCGATTTTGGCACCCTGCTTGCATCCAGATCCGGTTTCGTCGCAAGGCGGCCTGCGCTGCCGTTCCTGCTGCCAAAGAGGTCCAAATGACTGAAGCACCCTCCAAGCCCGCGTCGCACCCTTCGTCCGAACCGTCGCGCCGGCAGTTCCTGTACAGGCTCGGCGCCATCGGGGGCGCCGGTGCGGTCATGGCGGGGCTGGACGTGTTCGGCATGTCCATGGCGTCGGCGCAGACTGCGCCGGCGGCGCTGACCGGATCGGGGGCAGGCAAGCGGGTCGTCATCCTCGGCGCCGGCGTCGGCGGCATGACGGCGGCCTACGAGTTGTCCAAGCTCGGCTACCAATGCCAAATCATCGAGGCGCGCAGCTTCGCCGGCGGCCGGTGCCAGACCGCCCGCGCCGGGTTCTCGCTGACCGAGCTGGGCGGCGAGCCGCAGCACTGCGAGTTCGACGACGGCCAATACATCAACCACGGCCCGTGGCGCATCCCGTTCAACCATCAATCGACCCTGCACTACACCCGGGAGTTCGGGGTTCCGTTGGAGGTCATGGTCAACGACAACGACGCCTCCTACACCCTGTTCGAGGGCGGCACCGGCCCGCTCGCGGGCAAGCCGGTGCGCAAGGCGGAGGTCGCGGCCGACATGCGCGGGCATACGGCGGAGCTGCTGGCCAAGGCGGTCCGCGGCAACCGGCTCGACATGCCGCTGAGCGCCGAGGACCGGGAGATGTTCGTGTCCTACCTGGTGCGCGAAGGCTATCTGTCGTCGAAGGACCTGTCCTATTCCGGCGCCGATGGCCGCGGCTACGACGTGTGGCCCGGCGCGCTGACCGATCCGGGGCCGGGCAAGCCGGGCGCCCCGTTCCCGATGGCCGACGTGCTGCATTCCAAGGCGTGGCGCACGCTGCGCTCGGTCGCCGGGTTCACGCAGCAGCGCACCATGTTCCAGCCGGTGGGCGGCATGGACCGCATCGCCGCGGGCTTCGCGGCCAGGGTCGGGCACATGATCCAGTATGGCACCGTGGTCGAACGCATTGGCCAGGACGACAACGGCGTCGAGGTCGCCTGGGTCGATGCCGCCGGGCAGCGGGGCACGACGAGGGCCGACTACTGCGTCTGCACCATCCCGCTTTCGGTGCTGCGGCACATCGACGCCGCGTTGCCGGACGCGATGAAGCAGGCGATGTCGGCGGTCGCCTACCAGCCGGTGGGCAAGATCGGCCTGCAGATGAAGCGGCGCTTCTGGGAGGAGGACCATTTCATCTACGGCGGCCACGTTTACACCGACAACGAGGACATCGGCAGCATCTCGCTCCCGTCCTGGAACTGGCAGGGCATGAAGGGCACGGTGCTGGGCTACTACCAGTTCGACGCGGCGGCGATCAAAGTCAGCGCCATGACCCCGGCCGAGCGGACGGAGTTCGCCACCGCGTTCGGCCAGAAGGTGTTCCCGCAATACCGGGAGAACGTGGAGATGTCGTTCTCCGTCGCCTGGCACCGGGTGCAGCACAACATGGGCGGCTGGGCCGAGTGGGACGAGGAGGGCCGGCGCACCGCCTACCCGGTGCTCTGCCAGCCCGCCGGGCGCATCTACCTGGCCGGCGAGCACCTCAGCTACCTGACCGGCTGGCAGGCCGGCGCCATCGAGTCGGCCTGGCTGCAGATCGCCAAGCTGCACCGCCAAGCCAGTGCGTGACGTGCTCGCGCGGCTGTTGGGCGCCGGGTGCGGCCTGGCCGGCCTCCTGCTGGCCGGACCCGTCCAGGCGGCCGACCCGGCGGGGGAGGGGCTGTTCGTCGCCAACTGCTCGGCCTGCCACCAGCGCAACGGGCAGGGCATCCCGCAGGCCTTTCCCGCCCTAGCCGGCGACGCGCTGGTGCAGGACAATCCCCGGCGGATCGCGGCGGTGCTGCTGAACGGCCGGGGCGGGATGCCGGCGTTCAAGGCGCAGCTCACCGACGAGCAGATCGCCGCCGTCGCCTCCTACGTCCGCGGCGCCTGGGGCAACCACGCGGAGCCAGTGCCGGCCAGCCTCGTCGCGGCGGCGCGCACGGAGGCCGCAGCCCCCGCGGCGGACCGCATCCTGCAAGCCCATTGAACGGGAGATCCTCGTGCCACGCCATCCGGCTGCAACCGTCGCGGCGCTCCTGCTGCTCGCGGCATCCAACGCCATGGACGCGCGGGCGGAGGACGTCATCCGCCATCCGCTGCCGTCCAACTTCCCGATCCTGTCCTCCGTCGAAATCCCGCCCGGCAAGACCCTGGTCTTTCTCAGCGGGGCGGGCGCCCCGGTCAGCGATCCCGCTGCCCCCGCCCGCAGCCTGGCGGCCTACGGCGACACCCGGGTGCAAACGGCCGGCACGCTGGCCGGCATCGCCGACACGCTCAAGGGCCTGGGATTGACGCCGGGCGACGTGGTCAAGATGACCGTGTTCCTGGCCGGAGACCCGGCAAAGGGCGGCCGGATGGACTTCGACGGCTTCATGCAGGGCTACCGCCAGTTCTTCGGCGGACCGGGCCAGCCCCGGCTTCCCACCCGCTCCGTCGTGCAGGTCGCGGGCTTGGCGAACCCTGGCTGGCTGGTGGAGATCGAGGTCCCGGCCGTCCGGCCGTGAGTGCTCACGTCGGCCCGGCCACCTTCGTCTCGATCCGGTCATAGCCCCGGGCATAGTAGAACGCGACGGACGCGGCCCAACTCGCGGCGAACACCCCGATGACGACGAAGCCCAGCGTGTTGAAGTTCTCGTTCAGCGCCGCGATGCCGTCCCAGAACCCCCCGGCCAGTTGCAGCTTGCCGCTGAGGAGGCCGAGCGCCTCGATGCCGCCGATGGCGAAAGCGACCACCACGGACGCCAGCGTGATGGCAAGGTTGTAGTACAGCTTGCGGATCGGCTTCACGAACGCCCAGTCATAGGCATGCAGCATCAGCACGCCGTCCGTCGTGTCGATCAGCGCCATGCCGGCGGCGAACAGCGCGGGGAACACCATGATAGCGGACAAGGACACGCCTTTCGCCGCCTCCGTCGCGGCGATGCCGAGCAGGCTGATCTCGGTCGCGGTGTCGAAGCCCAGGCCAAACAGGAAGCCGAGCGGCAGCATGTGCCAGCTCCGCGTCACCAGGCGGAACATCGGCCGGAACAGGCGTGCCAGCAGCCCGCGCGCGTTCAGCAGCGCGTTGAAGTCCTCCTCGACGTAGGCCTCCCCGCGCCGGACGCCGCGGAAGGAGCGGTAAACCGAGCGCAGCACGACCAGGTTGATGCCGGCGATCACAAACAGGAACAGCGCCGAGATGCAGGTCGAGACGATGCCGCCGACCTGCTTGAACTCTGCGAAGCCGCCCTGCATCGCCGCCGAGGCCAGGGCGATGACCCCGGCGCCCAGGGCGACCACGGCCGAGTGCCCGACTGCGAACCAGAAGCCGACCGCGACCGGGCGCTGGCCGTCCTGCATCAGCTTGCGGGTCACGTTGTCGATGGCCGCGATGTGGTCGGGATCGACCGCGTGGCGCAGGCCGAAGCCGTAGGCGATCAGCGCCGTGCCCAGCAGGATCGGCTGCTCGCGGAAGAGCGCGAAGGCCCAGATCCAGGCAGCTGCGTTCGCTACGATCAAGAAGGCGTAGAGGCCGACAGTGCGCCCGCGCACGTTGGGCGGGTCGGCGCGGAACGGGTTTTGGAGCACACTGCTCATGCTGGCCTCTTTGCTGGAAGGGGGCGATGGGCGCCACCGTGCGCGTGACATCTGCGGCGCTCATCCATGCAGCGTGCCCGGGTCGATGTCGAGCAGCAGCCGCTCCACCCGCTTGCCGCCGATGACGTGGCGGCGGAGGATTTCCTCCACGTCCGCCTTGGTCTCGTATCGATACCAGACGGCGTCCGGGTAGATCACCATGGTCGGCCCGTGCTCGCACACGTTCATGCAGCCGGCGTGGTTGATGCGGATGCGGCGCACGCCCAGCGCCGGCACATGTAATCGCACAGCGCCTTGCTGCCCTTGCTGGCGCAGCAGCCGCGCCAACGGCTGTCCGGCCGCCAGTTGGTGCAGCAGAACACGTACACCCGGTAAACCGGCTCCGGGCCGGCGCCGCTATCCTGCATGACAGGGCTGTCGGTGCTGGCGTATTACGGCGGGACGGGGGCGAGAAGGACAGCCGGAATCATCGACAGCCAGAGCGTCAAGAGCGCGGAAAAAGGCGGGTCTCGGACCCGCCCGGCTACGACGCCGGCAAGAATATCAAGGGCAAGAAGCATCGCATTCTTGTCGATACGCAAGGCTTGCTGATGCAAGCCATCGTCCACGCTGCCGACATCCAGGCCCCCTTGGGTGACAGCGAAGCGGCTTGGCTTCGCGAAAGCCGCGACGGCGGCGCGCTGCTGATGAGCTCGCTGTTCGGGCTATATCCGTTCCTGCTCAAGCTTTACGCCGGCAGCGGCTGCCAGGGGCCGAAATTCCAAGACGGGCTGAGCCGGGTTGCGAGCAGGTCAACGTCGAAATCGTTAAGCGCACCATCGCCTGGCTCAATCGCTGCCGCCGCTTAGACAAAGATTGGGAGCACCTCAACCAAAACGCGCCGGCATTCCTCCGCTGGGCATCAATCCGGCTGACGGTGCGAAAGCCGTGTCAGAACACGATTTGATCGTAGATGGACCCTTACGTACCAAGATGCTCGGTGCCCGCGTGCGGAACATTCGGCAACCCGCTTCTGCTGCCGCAGGATACGGGGCAGCGGTTTGTTCCTGGCAGCAACGTTCATGCACGGGTTCGCGCCGGGCGGCCGGACATGATCTCCGGCAAGGCGTTTCCCGCCCGCGGGCGGCCGCACCCGGCGTGGCGCAGCTATCGCGCGCCCTTGATCTTGTCGAGATAGGCCACAATGGTCTTGGCATCGTCGTCGGTCACGGGCGCCTTGTAAACGGCGATCATCTTGTGCACCTCCGCCTCCCACGTCGCGCGGCTCAGGGCCGGCTGGTTCATCACCATGCCGACCGAGTGGCAGGCGGCGCAGTTGGCCTGCGCAACCTCCATGCCAGGGCCGGGCGGGAACTCGCGGCCGCTGTCAGGCAGATCAATGGAAAGGGAGGTCAGGGTGAGGCCGTCACCCGTGACCGAGTTGCCCGCGGCGGGCGGCGCTCCAGCGGCCGGGTGACCAAGCCCGAACAGCGCGAACTGCCCGATGAGAACGGCGCCGCAGGCGACGGTTATGATGTTCATGCTGGGGCAAATCTCCGAAAAGGCCGGGGTCAGGCCACCGTGAGGCGAGTCGTCTCGACCACGTTGCGCATGAAGCCGCTGGGGTTCCAGTTCGGCGTCGCGGGCTGCGCCACGCCGTCCGTGTTGGTGGCGCGCACCATCAGCGTGGCGTCGCCCGCCGGCAGGTCGAGCGTGGTCTGCCAGGCCCGGAAGCTGTAGCGGCCCTCGTCGGCGCCGAGCGCGGCGGGCGTCCAGCTCGTGCCGCCATCGGTCGAGACCTCGACGGCGCGCACGCCGACGGCGCCGCCCAAGGCAATGCCGCGGACCAGGAAAGGGCCGGCCTTCACCCGGGCGCCATCGGCCAGGTTGGTGACAAAGGAGCGCGGCACCATGCGGTTGATCGGCACCATCTTCACCCCGGCCTCGCCCGGCCTCATGTCGGCGCCCGGCGTGTCCGGGATGGTGTAGGCGACCTTGGTCCAGAAGTTCTCGTCCGGGCCGTCCAGCACCTCGATGCTGTTCACCATCTTGACCCAGTAGGTCGAGTACCAACCCGGCACCACGAGGCGCAGCGGCGCCCCGTGCAGCAGCGGCAGCTGTTCGCCGTTCATGGCATAGGCCAGCATGACCTCGCCGTCCCGGGCGTGGTCGATGTCGAGCGACTTCATGAACTTCGGTGCGTCGGCCACCACCGGATCGTCCATGCCGGCAAAGCGCACGCGCTGCGCCCCGGGCTTCACCCCGGCGCGGTCCAGCACGTCGCGGAGCCGCACGCCCATCCATTTCGCGTTGCCCATGGCCCCGTTCGACCATTCCCCGCCGGGCACCCGCGGCGCGAAGTAGCCGCGCGAATTGCCCGAGCACTGGTTGACGGCGGCAAGCTCCACCCGCGGCAGCCCGAGGATGTCCTGCAGGGTCAGCGACTGCGCGGCGTTGACGTGGCCGGACACGCCCAGGCGGAAGGCATGCACGTCCAGCTCGGTCGGGATCATCGCCCAGTGCCAGCGTACGAAGAACCGGTCGTTGGGCGTGAACACCCCGCGGTCGAACACCTCGAACGGCGTTTCCAGCAGCGGCGGGCGGGTGCGCTGCAAGATCATCGGACCCTTGCCGGTGAACTCCGTGG
>CAXTUQ010000244.1:0-8418 GCA_964247405.1 uncultured Acetobacteraceae bacterium | reverse complement strand
GACCTGCACGACATCTCGCTCAGCCTGGCGGGCGGGGAGATCCTGGGCCTCGCGGGCATCGCCGGCAACGGCCAGGCGGAGCTGATGGACGCGCTGTCCGGGGAGATCCTGGCGGGCCGGCCGGAAACGGTGCTGATCGCGGGCGTGCCGGCCGGGCACATGGGGCCGGCCGAGCGCCGCCGCCTGCGCGGCTGCTTCGTGCCGGAGGAGCGGAACGGCCACGGCGCCGTCACCACCATGTCCCTGTCGGACAACGCCTTCCTGTCGGGCTTCCTGCGGGCGTCGCTGCTGCGCTTCGGCTTCATCGACCGCCGGCGCACGGACGCCTTCGCCCAGCGCATCATCGACGGCTTCGACGTCCGCACCACGGGGCCGGCAGCCGAGGCGCGGTCGCTGTCCGGCGGCAACCTGCAGAAGTTCCTGGTAGGGCGGGAGGTGATGCAGGACCCGGCGGTGCTGGTCATCAACCAGCCCACCTGGGGCGTGGACGCCGGGGCGACGCTGGCGATCCACGAGGCGGTCATGGCGCTGGCGCAGGCGGGGGCCGCGGTGGTCATCATCTCGCAGGACCTGGACGAGATCTTCGTCCTGGCCGACCGCATCGCCGTGATCGCCGGGGGCCGGATGTCCGAACCGGTGCCGACGCGTTCGGCGACGGTGGAGTCCATCGGGCGGCTGATGGGCGGCCAGGCGCGTGAGGCGGCCCATGCGTAGGTCCGATGCTTAAGATCGAGCCGCGCGGGGCGGAATCCCGGTTCTGGCGCGCGGCGTCCCCGCTGCTGGCGTTGGCGCTGACCACGCTCGCCTCGGCCGCCATCTTCGGCATCATGGGCCGCCCGCCGTTCGGCACGGTGCAGGCCTTCCTGGTGTCCCCGCTGCTGGCGCCGGGCGGGTTGGCGGCGCTGGCGGTGAAGGCGGCGCCGCTGGTCATGATGGGCGTCGGCCTGTCGCTCGCCTACCGCGCCAACGTGTGGAACATCGGCACGGAAGGGCAGTTCACCTTGGGCGCCATCGTCAGCGGCGGGGTGGCGCTGGCCCTGCCGGACGCGCCCTCCTGGGCGCTGCTGCCGCTGCTGCTCGCGGCGGGCCTCATCGGCGGCATGGTCGCGGGCGGGCTGGTCGCCTGGCTCCGCGTCCGCTTCAACGCCAACGAGATCCTGACCAGCCTGATGCTGACCTACATCATCCAATACCTGCTGATCTACCTGGTGACGGGGCCGTGGCGGGACCCGGAGGGCTTCGGCTTTCCGCAGACCGCCCTGTTCCCCGACGCGGCGGAGGCGCCGCGGCTGGTGGAGGGCACCAACGTCCACCTCGGCGTGGCGCTGGCCCCGCTGGCGGCGCTGGGGCTGTGGGTGATGCTGGAACGGTCCATCCTGGGCTTCCAGTTCCGCGTGCTCGGCCAGGCGCCGCGGGCGGCACGGTTCGCCGGGTTCAGCGAGCCGCGGCTGGTCTGGGTGGCGATGATGATCAGCGGCGGGCTGGCGGGGCTGGCGGGGATGTTGGAAGTCACGGGGACGGTCGGGCAGCTTACGACCGTGATCTCGCCAGGCTATGGGTTCAGCGCGATCATCGTGGCGTTCCTGGGGCGGCTGAACCCGCTGGGCGCCATCCCCGCCGGGCTGCTGCTGTCGCTGTCCTACCTGGGCGGGGACGCGGCGCAGATGCAGCTCGGGCTGCCCAACGCGGTGACGGGCATCTTCCAGGGCATCCTGCTGTTCTGCCTGCTGGGATGCGACGTGCTGCTGCTGCACCGCATCCGGTGGCGGGCGGCGGCGCGCAAGGCAGCTTGATGCTGCCGGTCGTCACGAGCGCCCTGGCCAGCATCCTGGCCGCGTCCACCCCGCTGCTGCTGGCCGCCACGGGGGAGCTGGTGGCGGAACGGGCGGGGGTGCTGAACCTGGGCGTGGAGGGCATGATGCTGGCCGGCGCCATCGCGGGCTTCGCCACGGCGGAGGCGACGGGGCTGACCTCCCTGGGCCTCCTGGCGGCCGTGGCGGCGGGCATGGCGCTGGCGCTGCTGTTCGGCGTGCTGACGCTGACGCTGCAGGCCAACCAGACGGCGACCGGCCTGGCGCTGACGATCTTCGGCCGGGGGTTCAGCGCGCTGCTCGGCGCGGGCTATGTCGGCATCGCCGCCCCCACCTTGCCCAAGCTGCACATCCCGGTGCTGACGGACCTGCCGGTGCTCGGCCCCGTGCTGTTCGGGCATGACCTGCTGGTTTACGCGGCGCTGGCCATCCTGGCGGCGGTGGCATGGGCGATCCGGGGCACCCATGCCGGGCTGGTGCTGCGGGCGGTGGGGGATTCGCACGACGCGGCGCATTCCCTGGGCTATGCGGTGGTGCCGATCCGCTACGCCGCGGTGCTGTTCGGGGGCGCGCTGGCGGGGCTGGCGGGCGCCTACATGTCGCTGGCCTACACGCCGCTGTGGGCACAGGACCTGACGGCCGGGCGGGGCTGGGTGGCGGTGGCGCTGGTGACGTTCTCGGCCTGGCGTCCGTTCTGGCTGCTGATCGGGGCGTGGTTCTTCGGGGCGCTGATGTACCTGTCGCTTTATGTGCAGGCGCTGGGGATCGCGGTGCCGTCGGCGCTGCTGTCGGCGCTGCCCTACATCGGCACGGTGGTCATGCTGGTGCTGATCTCCCGCGACGTGCGCCGCATCCGGCTGTACCGTCCGGCCATGCTGGGCCAGCTTTTCCAGCCGCGAAGCTGACCGGCCTGTCCTAGCCCGCCTTGACATGCAGGCCGCCATCGACGGGCAGCTCGATGCCGTTGATGTACTTGGCGTCGTCGGACGCCAGGAACACGGCGGCATGGGCGATGTCCCAGCCATCGCCCATCCGCCCGGTGGGCGACATCGCGTGGCGGGCGGCGGCCATCTCCTCCGGCGTGCCGTAAAAGCCGGAGATCTGCTGATAGATGTGCGGCGTGTCCATCAGGCCGGGCAGGATGGCGTTGGCGCGGATGCCGCGGGCCGCGTACTCGATGGCGATACCGCGGGTGAACTGGTTCACCGCGCCCTTGGACGCGTAGTAGGCGGCATAGTTGTACCCGGTCCAGCGGATGGACGCCAAGGAGGAGATGTTGGTGATCACGCCCCGCTTCTGCCGTTCCATGATCGGCAGCACGCATTTGCAGGTCAGGAACATGCTCTTCACGTTGACCGCCATGACGCGGTCCCAAACCTCCTCGGTGGTCTCGACCGGGCCGCCCTTGGCGGTGATGCCGACGTTGTTGTGCAGGATGTCGATCTGCCCGAAGCGGGCGGCGGCGGCGCCCACGGCGGCCTCGACCTCGGCCAGCCGGGTCACGTCCGCCGCAACCGGCAAGGCTTCGCCGCCTTCCGCCTCGATGATGCGGGCGGTGGCCGCGGCGGCGGCGTCCTCGCGGTCCACCGCGACCACCCTGGCGCCGGCCCGGGCATAGGCGACGGCGGCGGCCTTGCCATTGCCCCAGCCCTCGCCGACCGACCCGGCGCCGAATACGATTGCAACCCGGCCCGCAAGCTTGCCGTTCATGGCCCGGCCGCCGCGGACGGCAAGGGATACATCAGGCCGGCCGCCCCGAACCCGCCATCGACGTTCAACGTGTGCCCGTTCACGTAGTCGCTGTCCGCCGAGGCCAGGAACAGCGCGGCCTGCGCGATCTCGGACACCTCGCCATAGCGGTGCTGCGGCGTGAGGAACAGGTAGGCGTCGCGCGTCCCGCCCGCCGCGTGCACCGCCGCGGACAGCGCCGTCGCGATCGGGCCGGGGGCAATCGCGTTGACGTTGATGCCGCTGCCGGCCAGCTCGGTCGCCATCACCCGGGTCAGCAGCTCAAGCCCGGCCTTGGACGCGCCGTAGCCGGCCCGGCCCATGCCGCCGCGCTGGCCCGACAGCGACACGATGTTGATGATCTTGCCCCGCCGCTCCCCCGGCGCCCCAATGGGCTGCGTCAGCATCTGCCGTGCGGCAGCCTGGCCGCACAAGAAGGCGCCCGTCAGGTTGACCTTAAGGCTTAGCTCGAAGTCCTCCAGCCGGAAATCCACGAACGGGGCGTTGATGCCGATGCCCGCGTTGTTGACCAGGATGTCGAGCCGCCCGTGCCGCTCCGTGATCGCGGCAAAAGCGGCGGACACGCTGCCGGGGTCGGCCACGTCCAAGTGCAGCGCCTCCGCCCGGTGTCCCGACCGCGCCACGGCCTCGGCCGCCGCCTGCGCCCGGTCATGCACCACGTCGCTGAACACTGCCGTGGCGCCGTGCTCCGCGAACACCGTCGCAATCGCCTGGCCGATGCCCTGGCCCGACCCGGTGACGAGGGCCACGCGCCCTTCCAGCCGCATCGCGCTCATCCGAGCGGCCCGAGGATGTCGGTTTCGTCCTGCCCCAGCGCGGGCGCCTGCCGGCGGATGGCGCCCGGGGTGCGCGACAGGCGCGGGAAGGGCGCGTGCATCGGCAGCGTCCCGGCGTCGGCGTCGGGCGCCTCCACAAGCACGCCGCGCTCGCGCACGTGGGGGTCGGCGGCAAAGCCCGCCGGGTCGTAAACCGGGCCGACGGTGACGTGCGCCTCCGCGAAGAAGGCCAGGGCGTCAGGAAGGGAAAGCCGGCCGATGAACGCGCCGATCACCTGGTCCACCTCCTCCACGTGGTCCAGCCGGGCGGCGTTGGTGGAGAAGCGCGGGTCGGCCACCATGTCGGCCCGGCCAATCGCGGCGAACAAGCGGAACGCCATGTCCTGGGTGGAGGCGGACAGGGCCACCCATTCGCCGTCCGCAGTCAGGTACACGTTGCGCGGCGCGGTGATGCTGACGCGGTTGCCGGTGCGTGACGGCGAGCGGCCGAACAGGCGGTGGATCGCCGCGTCGGGGCCGAGCGTCGCGTGCAGCGGCTCCAGCAGGGACAGGTCGATCACCTGGCCGGCGCCGCCGGGCTGCTCGGCCACGCGCAGCGCCACCATCGTGGCAAAGGCGCCGGACAGCCCGGCCACCATGTCGGCCAGCGCCATGTTGGGCAAGGCGGGCGGCTTGTCGGCGAAGCCGTTCTTGGCCGCGAAGCCACTCATCGCCTCGACCAAGGAGCCGAAACCGGGGCGCGCGGCATACGGGCCGGTTTGGCCGAAGCCGCTGACGCGCACCACCACCAGCTTCGGGTTCAACGCCAGCAACGCGTCGGGGCCGAACCCGGCGGCCTCCATGGTGCCGGGTCGGAACCCCTCGATCAGCACCTGGGCCGTGGGCACCAGGGCGGACAAGCGGCGCTTGCCCTGGGGGTCGCGGAGTTCCAGGCGGATCGAGCGCTTGTTGCGGCTGTACACCTTCCACCAGGCGGAGATGCCCTCCTCCTGCCAGTCGCGCAGCGGGTCGCCCTTGTCGGGTTCGAGCTTGATCACCTCCGCGCCGAAATCCGCGAGCTGCAGGCTGAGCATGTTGCCGGCCACCAGGCGGGACAGGTCGAGCACCCGGACGCCGGCAAGTGGGCCGTCATTGGGAGTTGCTTGGGACTGTGCTTGCGTCATGCCGTTCCTGCGCAGCCGCGCAGCCCCTGGACAAAGATGTCGGCGCCGCCGATCTGGCCGCCCTTCAAGGCGATCTCCAAGGGCGGCCGTGAGCCGTCGAAGGACAGGGTGCGGCATAGCGGCGCGCCGGGAGCAAGGCGGGCGGCCATCTCCAGCGCGTCCGGGGCGAGCGCCTTGGTGACCTGGCTGGACGTATCGCCGCCGGACAGCAGCAAGCGCGGCAAGGGAACCCGGTCCAGGACGGTGGACACGATCCCGCCCAAGCGGATCGCCAACTCGCGCCCGCCCGCGTGCTGGGCGTCGTTCCGCGAGCGCCCATCCTTTTGCAATGTGTCCAAGGTGGCGCCGATCCGTGGATCGTCCGGTCCGCGTGCGGTGTGCAGGATCACGCTGCGCCCCTCGTTCAGCGCTGCAAAGGTTTGCGCCACCAGTTCGTCAGCCGCGCCGCGCCACGCCTCTGCCACCAAGGCCGCGGCGTCCACCGCAATTGGAAAAAATCCGGCCTGCACGGCCGTGTCGATCTGCATGGCGCTGAGCGCGGACGCGCTGCCGGACACGGCCAGCAGGCGGTCAACTGGAGCAAACCCGGCGCCCGCCTCGCCAGGTCCCTGCCAGGTCTGGGTGAGCGCGTGCTCGACGCCGGAGCCGCCCACCACGAACAGCGGCGCGGACCCGGCTTGCCGCCACAGCATGGCGCCAATCGTCACCATGTGCTCCGGGGTCAAGGCGTCGAGCAGCACCACATCGGCGCCGGCCTGGATCAACCGTGCCCACTCGGCCTCGGTGGCAATCAATCCTCCGTCCAGGGTGGGGCAGTTGAGCGTTGCGATGGGGAGCGGGGTTTGCCGGGCCAGGTGCCGGGCCAGGTCGGCCTCATCCATCGGCGTCAACGGGTGCCGGCTCATGATCGGGTGGCGGTCGATGCGGTGGACTTGGTTGTCCGTGCCGGACCGGGCGAACAGGGTGCCGAACACGCAGAATCGCGCCAGGGCCGGCGTGCCGCCCACGATGGGCACGGGCCGGTCCGACACGTGCCGGCGCGCGATCTCGACCGCGCGGCCGATGCTGCCGATGCCGGGCGCGCTGTCGAAGGTGGAGCACACCTTGTAGTGGATCAGCGGGGCGCCGAGCGCCGCAAGCGACCGGAAGACGCCGGGCAGATGCGCGTCCATCTCGGCCGGGTCCATGCTCCGGCTGTCCCCGGCGACGCCCACGGCGTCGAGCGGCGGCAGGCGGGCCAGCACGTCCGCCGCGGGCGGCGCCAGGAACAGGGCGCAGCGCAGCCCGGCCAGCGCCAGGACCTCCAGCGCGTCGGTCGAGCCCGTGAAGTCGTCCCCGTAGAAGGCAAGGCGGCAGGAGGCGGTCACCGGATTGCCCCGAACTGCCGCAGGGCGTCTGCGAGGGCGGGGTGCGTTTCCGCGTAGGCTTGCAGCGGGATGCCGGCGGCGGCGGCGGCCCAGGCTTCGCGCAGGCTGGCGACGCCCGCCGCCACGCCGCCGGGGTGCCCGATGATGCCGCCGCCGGCCAAATAGATCAGGTCCGTGCTGCCGAGCCGGGCGTAGGTGTCGGGCGCCTGCCCCGCCCATTGGCCAGAGGAAAACACGGGCATGACTGGCGGCAGCCCGGCGAACGGCGCCAGGCATGACCTCGCCGCCGCCACGACGGATTCGTCCGGCTCCCAGAACTTGTTGCGGATGCCGTTCACGTGCAGGTGGTCCACGCCGGCCAGGCGCCACAGCTTCTGATACGCGGCGAACTCGAAGCCGAGCGCGGGCGCCCGGGTGAACATCCCCCAGCCGTTGCGGTGCCCATGGATAGGCAACTGCGCGTGCCGCCGCAGGTCCTCCATGCTGGAGAAGCCGACCCAGTTGAGGCTGGCCATCACGCAAGTGCCGCCGGCCCGCAGCACCTGGTCGTGGCGGCGGCGCATCTCGTCGCCGGAGCCGGAGATGTTGATGGCGTACATGGGCGCGCGGCCGAGCCGGTCGGCATGCCGGGCAATCACCGGCATCACCGCCGCGAGCCGGGCATCGAACGGCGCATAGGGCGGGTCCGCCGTCAGCTCGTCATCCTTGATGAAGTCGATGCCGGCCGCGCACAGCTCGTCCACCAGGGCGGCGGTCTGCTCCGGCAGCAAGCCGATGCTGGGCTTGATGATGGTGCCGACCATCGGCCCGGCGGCCAGGCCGGCCCTGGCGAGCGTGCCCGCGATGCCGAACTGGGGTCCGGGGAACTGGGCGGCGTGGTCCGGGGCCAGGTCGATGTCCAAGAGACGCAGGCCCGTGAACTCGCCCAGCTCGAACAGGTTGCCGGCCACGGTGGCGAGCAGGGTGGGCAGGTTGGCGCCGACGTTGGCGACGGGGAACGCGATCTCGACCTCGCCGCGGCGGCAAGGCCCGGTGCGGCAACGGCGCACCATCTCCGCGCTCGCGAGGCTCGGGCCGTCGGCGGGCGGCAGGGGCCGGATGGACACGACGCGGGCGCGGGACCGGCCTTTCAGCTCCGACGTTTCGCCGGGCAGGGCGAGGAACGTGCCGCTGGACTGCTCGCCGGCGATGACCTCGGCGGTGTGCTCCAGCTCCTCCGGCGTTTCCAGCAGGTAACGCGCCGTGAACTCGGCCCGGCTTCCGCTCATGGCCTAATCCGCCGCCTCCGTCGCAGCAGGGATGCAGCCCGCCTCCATCGCCCGGACAAGGCTTCCACGTCGGCATAGCGCAGCACCGATCCTTCCAGCACGTCGCGCAGCAGGCGCACGCGATGCGCGAGGCCGATGGGCAGCACGCCAGCGGCAAGGCTGGTCCGCGCGGGCATCAGCCGGCCCCATACGGTGTAGCCGCCCTCCCCGTCCAGCGACTCGCCCGCGCGCAGCGCGCGCTTGGCCACCGCGGCCACGTCGCCGCGGAACGCCCGGGGCTGGCC
>CAXTUQ010000243.1:0-8472 GCA_964247405.1 uncultured Acetobacteraceae bacterium | reverse complement strand
GTATGCCCGGTGGTGTGGGAGGGGTGGCACCGCGAGGTGCCCCCCTATCCCGATTTCGATGCTCGACGCGCCCGTCACAGGAAACCCGAAGGTTGCTGAGGCCGGGAAGCTCGGCGTCATGATCGGCGGCGAGGAGGAGACGGTGCGCTGCGTCCGGCCAGTTCTTGAGACGATGGCGGCGGTCATCGTCCACGCCGGGCCGTCGGGCGCGGGATCGACGCTCAAGCTCGTCAACAACCTTATCCTGGGCGTCGCCATCCAGGCCGTCGCGGAGGCCCTGGTGCTCGCCAGGAAGGCGGGGATCCATCCCGACCGGGTCCGGGAGATCACGAGCGTCGGCGGCGCCCGCACGGCCGCAATGGAGACGCGCGGGCCGCGGATGATCGCGTCCGAGTTCTCACCCCATTTCTCGGCGGACAACATGCACAAGGACCTTTCGACAGCCCTTGCCCTCGCGGACGCTTTAGGCGCCGCCGCCCCGGCCGCGGCGGCGGCGTTGGAGATGCTTCGCGCCGCGCGTGCGCAAGGCAAGGGTCGTTTGGACTCGGCCGTGGTCTACACGGTCGTCGAACAGCTTTCCGGCCTCGGTCCGGCAATCGGCCCGGAATAGAAACCGATCCATAGCTTTGGTGCAGTCTGCCACTGACGCCGACCCGACGGCGTGCTTCCCACGCTCGGGCTCCACCGCGATCGTGTAGGAACGTGCCCGAAACGGGCACCCAAGTTATGGCCAACCCGCCAGGATCGCGTCGTTGCGATTTCTGGCATCGTCGGCGAGATGGTCGCAGCTTGGGAGGCCATGCGCCCGCCCCAGCCGCTTTGGCTCGACCGGAAGACGAGCGAGCGCGTCCACGTCCTGTTCTCCCATCGCGGCCGGTGCGTCGGGACCACGTTTATCAACGCCGTTCTGATCCCTCTGCTCTGCCACAGGGCCGGCGTGCCGATCGAGGACGCGCGCGGGCGCATCACCAGCCATCGGGCACGGCCCACCATCGCCACGCAGCTGTACAACGCCAAGGAGCCGCTGAACCTGTTCGAGTTGCAGGAGTGGCTCGGGCACCAGTCGCTGCATTCCACGCAGCACTACGCCAAGGTCACGCCGACGCGGCTGGCCAAGTCGTATCAAGACGCCGGCTATTTCGCCCGCAACCTGCGTGCGGTCGAGGTGCTGATCGACCAGGATGCGGTTAGGACGGGCAGGGCGGCCGAGGAGCCCTGGAAGCACCACGACCTCGGGCACGGCTACTGCACCTATGATTTCTTCGACCAGTGCCCACACCGGATGGCCTGCGCGCGCTGCGACTTCTACCTGCCCAAGGGGTCCAGCAAAGCGCTGCTGCTGGAAGGCAAGGCGAACCTGCTGCGCTTGCGCCAGGAGATCCCGCTCAATGACGCCGAACTGAAGGCAGTGGACGAGGGCATTGCCGCTCACAAGGAGCTTATGACGCGGCTCGCGGACGTGCCGACCCCAGACGGGGCGACGCCGCGGCAAATCGGCACGGGGTGTTGAGGGAGCCCTGGCGCGTGCTGGCCAGCCCCTGAGAGCCGCCCCGGAGATGGCTGGGGCGCACGTGTCCTTTCAGCCGTGACGGACATCTCTTCCTTTCGAGCCGGCTCGAGACCGGGCTCGGGTAAGGCTGAGGTGTCGCATCGGCATGGCGTCGGAGCCGACCGGGTCAGCAGAGCTTGGACAGCCGTTCGGAAAGCGGCTGTCATTCCTGTTCCATGCGGGCGAGCACGCGTTCGAACGGCTCGGCCGAGATCCGGTTGTCGCCGCGGAACGGGTTGCTCAGCGCCACGATGACCAGCAGCACGAGCACGCCCGAGACGACGAGCAGCGACGACATCGCCAGGTGCATGCGCAGGCTGGGCGAGCCGAGGAACGATGCGAACACGACGCTGATCCCGCCGCCCGCGATCAGCACGAACCAGACGACCGGCGGGATCGAGGTCCGTCCCGCCAGCAGGCGCTCGCGCCGCGCGCTGCCGAGCTGGCCAAGGTCGCCCAGCAGGAGGCTGTGCAGGTTGCCGTCGGCGACGTTGTCGGGGCGCAGATGCAGGACCGTGCGCGTGACGCTGCTCAAGGCGGGCTCCTCCTCCGCCACGGAGGCGCCCCGGGCCTGCGCCGGCCATTCGGTCCGGACCACGGCAGCCGTGTAGGCCACGATATCGCGCCGCATGGAGGCCTTCTCGGGGCCGTCGAGGCCCTCGATCAGCTGGTAGATGTTCTGCACCAGCGACGCCTCGGTGTCGGTGATCGCCTGCGCCTTGATGTAGCCCTCCCAGGCGAGCATGGCGACAAAGGCGAGCAGCACGGCGTAGGTCGTGCCGATGACGGTGAGGATGGCGGAAGCGGCGCCGCTGTGGTCCTGCCGCACGCTCATCGGGACGATGCGGCGGGCGACAAGCTCGACCGCGACCGCGGCGAAAATCGCCAGGCCGACCATCAGCAGCCCGGCCGCCCAGATCGGCAGGCTTGCAATCTGCTCGGGATGCATCAGCATCGGCGCCGCTCCAACGTCGCCTTCGACTGGGAACGCTGCGAAGGAGCCATTCTACGGACGCCGAGAATGGGCATCGGCATCATGCCTGCAAAGCTTGGTCCGGCCGCCAAACAGGGTGGCATCAGGAATCAAGGCTGACCGGCATGTCAGCGCGTGGAACAGCTGAGCGAGCCTGTGACACCGAGTGCGACATCTCGACACCATGCCGCGCAGGTTGCGGTCTGCGGCTTGCGCTCGGCGTCGGAGCCTGACGTGCTCAACGTCAAAACGGCCAGCGCGATTGGGCGCCTTCTGCGCATGCGGCGACCAGCAGCTTGGCCACGGCCTGGTTGGGGCCGTCCTGCGACGCGGCCCGCTCGATCTCGGGCCAGTCGAACTGCACCGTGCCCGTGGCCTGGTCCCAGTGCACCGCCGGTTTCGACGACGCCATTGGCGTGGACATGGCGAGAAAGGCTGTTGCCTTGTCGGCCGGCTTGCCTTCAACAGCGTTCTGATCACCGGCACCGCTGCCAGCGGCCAGTCCATCCTCATCCACCGTCCTGGCTGCCAGAACAGCATCTTCCGGCTCCGCTGCGGGCTCGGCATCCTTGGGCTTGCGGCCCCGCTTCCCCGTGGCGCGCCGAGGCTCGTCGCGGGACAAGGAAGCCGCTGCCGTGCTGCCCGACGGCTTCGGCTTGCGGCTTTGGCGCTTCTTGGACGGCGTGTCGCTCGCATCGGTTTCGGGAGCAGCGGCCATGGCATCACCCGCGTCCGCAACTTCCAAAGCCGCGCCGCTGCTGTCCTCGGCCGCAAACGACAGTGCTGGCATTTCCGCCATTATGAGGCAAATGCCACGAGCCACCCGTCGTCTGGAGCACCACATTCTGACCATATCGGGATGGGTGTGGCGGTATGACTGGAACCTCGGACGAGTTGATCGGCAAGCGCCGGGAGCTTGTGGCGCGGCGGCGCGAACTCAAAAGCGAGTTGACCCGATTGGCAGGCGACATCGCCGCGCTCGACCGCGTGCTCCGCATCCTGGAGCCTGATTACCGGCCCGAAGCACTCCTGAAGCCAAGTCGGCCTTCACGCGGCGGACTGCCGAGTCCGTTCGCCAAAGGCGAGATGGTCACGGCCGCCCTCGATGCCTTGCGCTCCCTTGATCGCCCGGCGAGCTCGTTCGAGTGTGCATCTGCAATGCTCGCCAAGCGCGGCATCTCGGTCGACGAGAGGGTGCTGGTGCAAGTCACCAACTCGGTGTCGGCGCTGCTGGCACAGAAGGCCGAGCGCGGCCTAGTTGCTCGCGCCGGAAATGGACAGGGGCGGCAGGTTCTCTGGCGGGTAGCAAGGTAGTGAAATGGAACCGATACTGTGGTTTATGGTTTACCGAATAGCGTGAGTGCCTGCTGCTCGCAACGAGCAATTGCCTCAAACGATCTTCTAGCAACTTCATAGTAATCGACGTCGTCGAAGGATAGTTGGCTTCTCTTTTTCCCCATGGATTCGACCAATTTGTCGCACTGACGGAAGTAGATATATTCGTTACGGTAAAGGATTCGACCGTAGCAGGCTGCCACCATAGCCGGAAACGCAGCGTGATAGTAGATTGCGTCAGCCAAGCATGCCAATCCTTCGTCTCCAGTAAATATCCACAGATCCTGTCTATGGCCATCTAATGCGAGATGCGGAGAACCCCCCATGCATGAAGACAAGTAATAAAACAAATCGTATGTTGCATTCAGGCAAGATTTGAATAGATCACTTGATGATTTAGGTTTTTCTTTCACTAATATGCGGCGCATCTTCGCGCAAAGTTCCCTGAAAGGAGCATGGGTTATACCAGGAATTTGGCAGAAGACATATTTGGCCAACTCAAGGGGAATCAGAGTAAGATAGTCTAAATCATCGCAATGAAACCTGAGTATGTCGAAGAACTTTTCTGCGGGCAGGCGAGTCTCATCAAGCGCCAGCAAGCGTGTTTTGAGCACGCTGGCATAAAAAGGCGCAAGTATGAATCGCTGTCTCTCAGGCAAATCGGCAAAGCAGCCATAAACTTTCTGGTTTTCGAGACGTCTCTGCAAGGATCTCTTCGTTGCGTTTGGCGCATCACCATACGTGGGGCAGTATGTCGTCAAGAACGCTTCAAAGCCAGCAAGCCTGGATGCCAAGTAAGGGGTGGAGACTTCACCCAATCCGAAGCCAGGGACGAGAACAAGCCCTTGTGTGCTATTCAACAAGAATACGACTTTATCAAGTCCCGTCTCCTCAAGCGTTCTCCTGCCGAAAACCACATCTTCCATGTCAGCGAGTACATTCAGATCGAGCACCAGGCACGTCTCGATGCCTTCTCGCATATTGTGCATCACGACATCCGTCGAGAGAAGCGGGTGCGTATCGGTCAAGCGGCTTCCCTTGATCAGGTGAAGAGACTTGATGCGATTCGGAGGCGCCGTCATGATAGATACTCCAGACCATTCAGCTTGATGTATGTACACATCTCCCCATGTTTCGCGCTCTGATTAACTGTGTCGCTTCTCAGGGTTTTTGATTTGGCTTAGCGGACTCCATCCCACCAACCCAACCTCCGCTTTCCCGCGACTCTGCCAATAGCCCTTCATGTTCCGGCTGATCGGCATGGCCAGAGCGGACGCCAGGACGATCCGCGCCTGCGTGCGAAAGTCGGTCCTGGACTTGCTCTCGCGCCACGCGACGTCGGCCGCATACCAGTCCAGATGCTTGCCCGAGATGCGGTGGTGGATGCCGATCTCCGCCCGTCGCAGGCGCGAGAAGTGGCTCTCGGCCTGATTGGTGCTGGCGTCGGGATCGTCGGGGTCAACGAACGCGATACCGTGATCGTTGCGCTTGAGCGGATTGAGGGCGACCAGGTCGTCATAGGCCGGGTGCTGGTCAGCGCGGAGTTCCGCGCCCTTCTGGACGTGGTTCCTGACCAGACGCGCAGCCACCTCGCCCCGTTCGCCCGGCACGGCGGCGGAGAAGGTCTGGCCACCTCGCTGGCGCAGCGTCATCACCGCCATCCGCTTACCGTTCTGGTTCTCAGCGATCCGTCGGTCGACACGCTCCTCCGCAACGTTCTCGGGTTTCACGTGGCCACCGAGGTGCATGGCGTCGATCTCGACCACGCCCTCCAGCTTCATGCCCTCGCGCTCGGCTGCCAGCGCCTCCCGGAGCTTACGGAGGAGCACGAAGGCGGTCTTGTAGTCCACACCCAACTCCCGCTTGAGTTGGCACGCGGCCTTGCCCTTCACGGAGTGGACTGAGAGCGCGATGGCCATGACGAGCACCCGGAAACTGAGCTTGCGGCTGGCAAGGACGGGTTCGGGACGGCGGCGACCGTGGAGGACTTCGACCAGGTCCGCCAGGCGCTCGGGATCGCGCGCTGGAACGTCGTCGGCGAGTCCTACGGCACCACGGTCGCGATGACGCTGATGGCGCGGCACCCCGGCACGATCCGGTCGGCCGCGCTCGACTCCGTCTATCCGCCCGACCCGCTCCCGTCGTGGTCGGCCAGGGTGGCCGCGGCCCGCGCCGCCTTCTTCGCGACGTGCGCGCGGGATGCGGCCTGCGCTACGGCGTATCCCGACCTCGCCGGGCTGTACCAGAAAGCATTGGACCGGCTCGGGCGGGCTCCGCTGGCCGTGTCCGTGCCACAGCGGATGTACTGGCCGGACAGCCGGGCGCCGCTCACCGCCTCGCTGTTCGAGGTTATCGTGGCCCACCTTCTCTATTACCCAGACAACTACCCTGGCCTGCCGCACATCATCGCTCAGGTCCATGACGGCGACGCGGCCGGCTTCGCTGAGGCCCTTGCCGCTGTCCTGACAGGGGCCGAGGCGCTGAGCATCCCAGCCCACGTCGCGGTGGAGTGCCGCGACCGCCCGGGCTACCGCGACCTGCTCGCCGAAGATGCGGACGTGCTGGACCGGAGCGAGCTCTACGGCATCTGTGGCGACTGGTCGGAGCTTGGGCCGACCCCGGTGATCCCGGCCGGCACGAGCGTCCCGACGCTGGTGCTGGCCGGCCAGTTCGATCCCAACGCCAGCCCGTCCCTCAGCCGCCACGTCGCCGAGTTGATCGGCCCCGGCGCACGCTGGGTGGAGTTCCCGTTGATCGGGCACAACGTGCGGCGCTTCAGCCCGTGCAGCGCCGCGGTCGTGGCGGCATTCATCGGGCAGCCGGAGCAGGCGCCAGACGTGTCATGCGCGCAGCACCCGGCGCCGATCCGCTTCCTGCCGCGATGACGAACAACCAGACGGATGGCGAGGTCTCCTTGGCGGGCGGTGGCCGGAGCATCGTGTCCAGGCAGGGCGGCACCGTTTTCCGGGTTGCCGGCCCCTGGTCTGCCAAGGTCATCCGCCTTCTCCGGCATCTGGAGGATGTTGGTTTCGAAGCGGCGCCGCGGGTCGTCGGACCAGGCTTCGACGCACTCGGGCGCGAGACGGTGTCCTTCGTCGAGGGCGACTTCGTCCACCCTGGCCCGTGGCCGAACGAAGCCGTCGTCGACATCGGCGCCATCCCGCGCCGCCTGCACAACGCGACGGCGTCGTTCCCGGTGCCGGAAGATGCCGTCTGGCGCCCCTGGTTCGGCCGAGGCCTCGGCGGGTCGCACCGGGTGCTCGGCCACTGCGACACCGGACCCTGGAACATCGTCGCCAAGGCTGGGCACCCCGTCGCGCTGATCGACTGGGAAGAGGCAGGCCCGGTCGCCCGGGACATCGAGCTGGCGCAAGCCTGCTGGCTGAACGCCCAGCTGCACGACGACGACATCGCCGGCAGAGTCGGGCTTGGCTCACCCGAGGCCCGGGCCCGGCAGGCGCGCCTGCTGCTCGACGGCTACGGCCTTCCCCGTGCGGAGCGCGCCGGCTTCGTCGAGACCATGGCCGATCAGGCGGTCCAGGCGAAGGTGACGATGGAAAGCACGGACCCCGAACCGCTCTGGGCCATCGCTTGGCGGACGCGGGCGGCAAGCTGGATGCTGCGCCACCGCGTCACGTTGGAAGCCGCCTTGGACCGGCGCTAGCCGATGTGCCGGTGAGAGGCATCATCGTCCTGGCGGGCCTGCCGCGCTCGGCTCATCATCCGGTATGCCCGGCCGCGGGATGTCCATCAGGCTCCGCCAGCGGCGGCCCGTGCTGCCTTGGCCATGACCCCATCGACGTACGCCGACTTGGCGGCCGTATAGGCCTCCCGGTCCGTGCGGTGCCGGGCCGCCAGGTCCCGCTTGAGCGCGAGATAGCGCGCCGCCTCGTCGGGATGGGCGCGCAAATGGTCGCGAAACAGCAGCCGGCGCCACATCTCGCCGCCCGGCTCCGTTATGTGAACATGGTGGGTGCGATGCGGCGCGGCCGGCGGCAGGCCCTTGACGAAGAACAGCCGGTCGCGTTTCGGGTTGTCCGCCCAGAATGCGTAGCCGATGGCTTCCACCGGCACGACGGCGTGTGCGCGGGCCTCCTCGATAGAGCGGACCGCGACCAGGATGTCGATGACCGGCTTGGCGGCCATGCCTGGGATGGCGGTGCTGCCGAAATGCTCGACGGCCTGGACCAGCCCAGCCGGCAGCGCGGCCCTTACGCGCGCCGCTTCGGCATCGTACATGGCAGGCCAGCACGGGTCGTAGTCCGCGAGATGGACATCATCCATGAGGGTGATCCGTCATCAGCAGGAGCAGCATGCGCTGGCGGTGGCAGAAGCGACAGAGCCCCACGTCAGCCGCCGGGCAACTGCTTGGGCAAGCCCATGGCTCACTCTGGCCGTCCGGCCTCGATACGAAACGGGCTATGCCGTCCGGCACGTCAGGCCCCGGCAGGACGATGCGGAGGTCGGCTGGTAGTTGTTGCCGGCGTGATCGTGCGCATGCCCGCGTCATGGCCGGGGCGTCCCGCCCGGCCCCGCGTGACCGCGACGGTGGGCGCACGCGCGCCGTCCGCCTTCGGCCTCGACGGCCTGCTGGACTTCCACGCGGAGGTGACGC
>CAXTUQ010000242.1:0-8480 GCA_964247405.1 uncultured Acetobacteraceae bacterium | reverse complement strand
GCCGCATCCGCGCTGCCGGCCTCCAGCGTATTGCCGGGGTGGCGGAGCGAGCTGTCCGGCCGGCTGCAGCGCGCGAAGCGCTACCCGGAGACGGCACGGGCGCGCGACGAGCAAGGCGCCGCCGCCGTGACCTTCACCATCGACCGGAGCGGCCACGTGCTGTCCGTGAAGCTCGTCCGCAGTTCCGGCTCGCCGTCCCTGGACGAGGAGGCGATGGCGATGGTCCACCGGGCCGACCCACTGCCGCCGATGCCGTCCGAACTGCCGGGCAGCACGCTGACGCTGACGGTTCCGGTGACGTTCTCCTTGCGTTGACGGCGGCGGGTGGCCTCATCACGTCCTGACCATCCTCGACCCACCCGCAATTTTGAGTTTGGATGCAGCGTTTGCGCAGTATTGAACCGCGTGCAAGGCGATGAGCCGGGCCGCATTATGACCACCATCCGTATTCCCTCCGAGGCTGCCTTGTGGGACCGCTACGCGCGCCTGCCCGCCGGCCCCAAGCTGGTCCTGCGGCTGAAAAGCCTGGTGTTCCTGCCCACGAACAAGACGACATTCGTGGACTGCCTGGCCCGGTCCGGGCTGCGCGCGTCGGACGGCAAGGCATGGTCGCCCCGTTCCGTCAACGCCGTGCTTGAGGAGCTGCTGGGCGAGGGCCTGCTGACGGAGGACCTGGCCTGTCCCCCGGCGCTGCTGCACCCCGTGGCGCTCGATGCCACGGCTTCGGCGGATGGGGAGGCGCTGGCCGCCGCAGTCCGCTGGGCGTTCCCGGCGCGGCGCAGCCTGTCCTACTACTCGTCCGTCGAGCAGCTCGACTGCGACGCGGTGCGGCGTTTGATCCGGCTGGCGATCTACGCGGACGACGCGGCCGGGTTCGGCACGAACTGGGACCTCCATGACAAGAAGTGCGGTGCCTCGCGTGCGACCGACCTGCTGGGCCAACTGTTTGCCGCGGTGCCGTTGGCGCCCGGCTGGCTGGCCAGCCGGCGCCCAACCATCCAGCTTGCCCTGTTCGACGCCAAGCTGTCCGCCTTCCTGCGCACCGGCGTGCCCGGCCCCGACCTGCCGGCGCTGCTTGACCATTACCGGGCGCAGCAGCACAAGGAAGGCTTCGCCGCCGTCCGGCCGGCGCTGCTGCTGTTCGACCTGCTCGCCGGCCGGCTCGACGACGCGCGCCGCGGGATCGCGGCGGCCGGGGATGCCACAGGCGCCGCGTGGCATGCGGTGGAGGGCACGGCGGGGTTCTTGGGCGGCCGCAACGAGGCGGCGCTGCAGCACTACCGGGAGGCCCTAAGGCTGCGCCGGAAGCAGGCCGGCAAGCGCAAGCTGTTCCTGGACGGGGTGCACGGCCTGTTCTTCCTGATGGCCCTGCTGCGCGCCAACGACGCCGCGCTGCTGGCGGAGGCGCAGGCCGGGATCGACGCGGCCTTGTCCGCCCCGTCCGCCTATGCCGGCGGGGTCCTGGCGATGCAGGCGCTGCTTTGGCTGGCCCAAGGCCTTGAGCCCAAGGCGCGTGCGCTGTTGGGAGAGCTGCGCGCGGCGATGCCGGCTGAGCCGCTGTCGGCGGCCTGCGTGGCGCTCGCGGAGCACGCCGTGGACCCCGACCTCACGCACGCGCACCAGGCCGACCTCGATGCCCGCTTCGAGCACCTGAAAGACGTCCTGCCGCTGGTCGCCCGCATCTATGCCGAGATCCTGGCAGGCGTGGCGGTGTCGCCCGGTCTTTACAAGGTTTACCTGGGCGAAGCCGACCCGGGGGTCGAGGTTGCGTTCACGCAACTCGTCCAGATGCGCCAGCCCTGGGAGCGCGCGCTGGAAAGCCTGGACGCCCTTCTCGGCGCCGGGCCGTCGAAGGCCGCGTCGGGGCCGCGCAAGGCCAAGCGCCTGGCCTGGTTCCTGGACCCGGACACGCGGTCGGTCGAGGTGGCCGAGCAGTCGGCCAAGGGCCGGGACGGCTGGAGCGACGGACGCCCAGTTTCGCTGAAGCGTCTGCACGAGCGGGACCCGCGGCTCGACTACCTGACGGAGCAGGACCGCGCGGCGCTGCGCTCGCTCCGCAAGGAGGGGGCGGGCTGGTACGGGGACGAGAGCTACTATTTCGACGCGCTCCGCACGGTCCCGGCCCTGGTCGGGCACCCTGCGGTGTTCGACGCCCGCCACCGCTCGCGGCCCATTGAACTCGTGCGCTACCCCTTGGAGCTGGTCGTCACCGAGCGGCGCGGCGGCTACCATGTCGCCTTGTCGCACACCGCGGCGGAGCCGACCGTGTTCCTGGAAGCCGAGACGCCGACGCGCTTTCGCGTGGTCGAGTTCCCGGAGCGGATGCTGGCGGTGCAGGAGATCCTGGGCCGCCGCGGCCTGGCCGTGCCGGGCAGCGCGCGGGACCAACTGGTCGCCCTCGTGCGCCGGGACAACCCGGCGCTGCCGGTCCGCGACGAGATCGGGGCGGGCGAGCAGGCGGCGACGCCGGGACAGCCCGCGCCGGTGGTGCAACTGGTGCCGCAGGGCGAAGGTTTGCGGCTCAGCCTGGTCGTGCGCCCGTTCGGCGCGGACGGGCCGGCCTACGTCGCCGGGCTGGGCGGACGGTCGGTGCTGGCGAGCGTCGGGGGCCAGCAGATGCGGGCCAAGCGCGACCTGCCACGCGAACTGATGGAGCGCACCGCCCTGGTCGAGGCCTGCCCGACGTTGCGCGACCGCACCGGCGCCGACGCGCACGAGGCGGAGATCGACGACCTAGAGGGCTGCCTCAACTTGTTGTTGGAGCTTCAGGCCTATGCCGGCCCGGTCTCGGTCGAGTGGCCGGAAGGGCAAACGCTGCGGGTCACCCCGCTCACGCCGGACAAGCTGCGGCTGCGGGTCAAGCAGGACCGCGACTGGTTCAGCGTGGAGGGCAGCGTCGCGGTGGACGAGGGCCTGGTGCTCGACATGCGCTTCCTGCTCGACCGGCTGGGCCGCGCCCAGGGCCGGTTCGTGCCGTTGGACGACGGGCGCTTCGTCGCGCTGACCCGGCAGATGCAGGCGCAGTTGGGCCGCCTCGCCGCGGTGTCGGAACCGCACCGGGCCGGACGCCGCGTGCACGCGCTCGGCGCGCCCGCGCTGGACGCGGTGCTGGAGGAGGCCGGCGAGGTCAAGGCGGATGCAGCCTGGACCCGGCACGTGTCCCGCATCCGCGCGGCGGAGGGCTGGACGCCGAAGCTGCCGCCGACCTTGCAGGCGGAGCTGCGCGACTACCAGGTCGAGGGCTTTGCCTGGATGTCGCGTCTGGCGCGCTGGGGGGCAGGCGCGTGCCTGGCCGACGACATGGGCCTGGGCAAGACGGTGCAGGCCATCGCGGCCATGCTGGACCACGCGGAGGCGGGACCCTGCCTCGTGGTGGCGCCGACCTCCGTATGCCCGAACTGGCAAACGGAGATCGCGCGCTTCGCGCCGACGCTCACGACCCATCGACTGTCCGCCGCGAGCGACCGCGCGGCGCTGGTCGCCGGCCTTGGTCCGCGCGACGTGCTGGTGTGCAGCTATGGCCTGCTGCACGGGGAGGCCGAGCTTTTGGGTGGGCGGCCCTGGCAGATGGCGGTGCTGGACGAGGCGCAGGCGATCAAGAACGCCGGCACCAAGCGGGCGCAGGCCAGCCTCGCGCTGCAGGCCGGCTTCCGCCTGGCGCTGAGCGGCACGCCGGTGGAGAACGACCTCGACGAGCTGTGGAGCCTGTTCAACTTCGTGAACCCGGGCCTGCTCGGTTCGCGCGAGGGGTTCGGGAAACGCTTCGCCGTGCCGATTGAGCGGGACCGCGACGCGCAGGCGCGGCAGGCGCTGCGTTCCCTGATCCGGCCGTTCCTGCTGCGCCGGACCAAGGCGGCCGTGCTGAGCGAGCTGCCGCCGCGCACCGAGCAAACCATGCAGGTCGAGATGGGCGAGGCGGAGCGCGCCTTCTACGAGGCGATGCGGCAGCGGGCGCTGGAGACCATCGCGGGGCTCGACGCGCCGGAGGGCAAGCGCAAGATCCACATCCTGGCCGAGATCACCCGGCTGCGCCGGGCCTGCTGCAACCCCGCCCTGATCGACCCCGCCGCCGGGGTGCCGAGCGGCAAGCTGGACGCCTTCCTCGATCTGGTGGACGACTTGGTGCGCAACCGGCACCGGGCGCTGGTGTTCAGCCAGTTCGTCGGCCACCTCGGGCTGATGCGGGCGGCGCTCGATGCCCGCGGCGTCCGCTACGAGTACCTGGACGGCAGCACGTCCTCGGCCGAGCGCGAGCGCCGGGTCGCGGCGTTCCAGGCGGGCGGGGCGGAGCTGTTCCTGATCAGCCTGCGCGCCGGCGGCACCGGGCTGAACCTGACGGCGGCGGACTACGTGGTGCATCTCGACCCCTGGTGGAACCCGGCGGTCGAGGACCAGGCGTCGGACCGGGCGCACCGCATCGGCCAGGAGCGTCCGGTGACGATCTACCGCCTCATCATGCAGGACAGCATCGAGGAGCGGATCGTGCGCCTGCACCGCGACAAGCGCGACCTGGCGTCCGACCTGCTGGAAGGGGCGGAAACCAGCGCCCGCCTGAGCGAGGAGGAGCTGCTCGACCTGATCCGCGCTTGAACACGCTGTTCCGATTTGCATGGGATGGGGTCAAGGCATTAAATCAACGGGCGTCCATGTGAGCCTCGCCGTTGCGGGAGGTGCCACGGCACGGCGACCCGGGGCGGCAAGGGCGGCCTTGGCGATCCCGGGTGGCTGCGCCGCAAGAGCGGCTCACGAAAAAGGATTGACCCGAGCAGATGGCGGTTCGCATCAGACTTTCTCCAACAGAGATACCCCGATGACCCCTCCGAACTCATTGACGCAGCGCGAAAGGATCGCACGGCTGATCCGCACCACCCGGCTGCAATCCGAAGAGCAATCCAAGTTCAAGAGGTCCAGGATCAACAAGATCAAGATCCTGTTCAGCCCGTTCGCCCCGGCCGACGATCACGACCTTGCGTTGGCTGACCTCGTCATCAAGGATTTGAGGAACGGCAAGAACTCGTCACGATGATGCCGGCGGTGGATGGCGGTCCTGGCCGGCCGGCCCATGTCGGGGAGGCGGCTCGTTTCCGCGCCCTCATGACAAGGATGCCCCATGTCCAACGACTCCATTGGCGCCCCTCTCCATTCCTATCCCACGGCGACCCCGGCCCAACGGCTGATCTACGCGTCCGAAGTGCTGCTGGACTTCCAGTCGGGCACCCGGATCGCCACGGAGGGCCGCAGCGTCGAGAACGTGCCGCAGCAGGATAAGGCGTGGGCGTCCGAGATGGCTCAAGCCCAGCAGGCGAAGGCCGCAAGGCCTCCGCACCCGGACGAGCAGGTCGAGGCCAGCCTTCACGCCGGTGAGGTTGCGGGGAAGGTGAAGGGCTGACGCCGCTGCATCGCCCGCATCGTCAGAGCGGCGCGCGGGCGATGCGCCAAACGGTGCCGTTGGCGTCCTCGCTGACCAGCAGCGAGCCGTCAGGGGCCACCGTCACGCCCACCGGGCGGCCCCAGGCCTTGTTCTCCTTGGACAAGAACCCGGTGGCGAAGTCCTCGTACTCCCCGGTCGGCTTGCCGTCCTGCATCCGCACGCGCACCACCTTGTAGCCCGTCACGGCGGACCGGTTCCATGAGCCGTGCAGCGCCACGAACAGGTCGCCCCGGCATTCGGTCCAGGCGCCGTTTGACGGATAGATGGTCAGGCTCAACGGCGCGGAGTGCGGCTGGATCAACACGTCGGGCACGGTGACGTGGGCGGCCAGCTCGGGATGCTTGCCGGCGTGGCGCGGGTCAGGGTGGTTGCCGATGTAGAACCAAGGCCAGCCGTAGAACGCTTCCTGCCGCACCCGCGTCACGTAGTCGGGCGGCAGGTCGTCGCCCAGGCCGTCGCGCTCGTTCACCGCGCACCACAGCGTGCCGTCCGGCTGCATCGCCAAACCCACGCAGTTGCGGATGCCCGTCGCGAAGGGCCGGCCGCCGTGGCCCTCCGGGTCATACTCTCGCACCTCCGCCCGGCCCTCCTCGCCCTGGTCGGACACGTTGGACGCCGAGCCGACGGAGACGAACATGCGGCGCCCGTCCGGGCTGAACGCCACGTCGCGCGTCGAGTGCCCGCCGGCCGGGATGCCGTCCACCACCACCTGCGCGGGACTCGCGGCGCGCAGCGCGCCCGGCGTGTAGGGGTAGCGCACGACGCGCTCGGTTTCCGCCACGTAAACGAAACGCGGCGCCGGGCCAGGCGGCCAGAAGGCGATGCCGAACGGCGACGACAAGTCGTCCGCGAACACCGACGCTTGGCCGCCGCGCAGCACGCGGATCTTGCCGGCGCCGGTCTCCGCCAGGAACACGTCGCCGTTCGGCGCGGTGCGCAGGGTGCGCGGCCCTTCCAGGCCGGACAGCAGCAGCGTCGCCTCGAAGCCGGGCGGGACGCGCGGCGCGGCGCCGGGCGGCCATGGCACGATGCCCGGCGAACGCGCGGCGGAGCGCGTCTCGAACGGCTTTGGCAGCGTGGCCGAGTCGATGCGGTGGCGGTCCCCGGGCCGATCCATCGACGCGTCGCCTGCCGCGCCGCACACAACGAGGGCGAGCAGCAAAACACTGGTGCGCATTGGTTTCTCCGGAAGGGTCGCCGCACCCCGCACCTGGGAGCGGCGGGCACGGAAAGCTAGGCCTGGACTTCGCGCCGCCGCCTGCCGCATGAGGAACGCGGCCACCAGGCGCTCCGCCCCCAGCCATGGAGTCCAACCATGCCCGCACTCGACCACCCGTCCACCGCCGGCTTGTCCACGCCGCCGGACGCGCTCGCGACCATTGCGACGTTCAACTGGGAACAGAAGTACCGGCTCCGGCAAGCGGACGGCACGCCGGTGGACCGGGAGATCGCGGACACCTGGCGCCGGGTGGCGAACGCCCTGGCGCAGCCGGAAACCGACCCGGCGCTGTGGGAAGCGCGGTTCCTGGCGGCGATGGCGGATTTCCGCTTCATCCCCGCCGGCCGGATCATCGCCGGCGCCGGCAGCGGGCGCCGGGTCACGCTGTTCAACTGCTTCGTCATGGGGGGCATCGAGGACGACCTCGGCGACATCTTTGCCAACCTGCGCGAAGCGGCGCTGACCATGCAGCAGGGTGGCGGCATCGGCTACGACTTCTCGTCATTGCGGCCCAAGGGCGCGCCGGTGCGCGGAGTGGGGGCCGACGCGTCCGGCCCGTTGTCGTTCATGGACGTGTGGGATGCGATGTGCCGCACCATCATGTCGGCGGGGTCGCGGCGCGGCGCCATGATGGCGACGCTGCGCTGCGACCACCCAGACATCGAGGCCTTCATCGACGCGAAGCGCGAGCCGGGCCGGCTGCGCAGCTTCAACCTGTCGGTGCTGATCACCGACGCCTTCATGGCGGCGGTGGAGGCAGACCTCCATTGGGACCTGAGCTTCGGCGGGCGGGTGTTCCGCACAGTCCAGGCGCGGGCGCTGTGGGACCGCATCATGCGGGCGACCTTCGCCTACGCCGAACCCGGCGTGCTGTTCATCGACCGCATCAACGCCCGCAACAACCTGGCGTATTGCGAGACGATCCATTCCACCAACCCGTGCTCCGAGCAGCCGCTGCCGCCCTACGGCGCCTGCCTGCTGGGGTCGGTGAACCTGAGCCGCCTGGTGCTCGACCCGTTCACCCCTTCGGCGCGGCTGGACGAGGCGGCGCTCGACGAACTGGTGGCGACCGCGGTGCGGATGCTGGACAACACGGTTGACGTGTCTGGCTTCCCGCTGCCGGAGCAGCGGCAGGAAGCCCATGCCAAGCGGCGGATCGGCCTGGGCGTCACCGGGCTGGCGGACGCGCTGATCATGTGCCGGGCGACCTACGGCTCGGACGAGGCGGTGGCGCTTGCGGACCGCTGGACCGCGCGGATCAACCGGGCGGCGTACCTGGCGTCGGCGGCGCTGGCGGCGGAGAAGGGGGCGTTCCCGCTGTATGACCGCGACGCCTACCTGGCCGGGGAGACGGTGCGGGGGCTGGATGCCGACGTGCGGGCGGCCATCGCCGAGCACGGCATCCGCAACGCGCTGCTGACCTCCATTGCGCCCACCGGCACCATCTCGCTCTGGGCGGACAACGTGTCGAGCGGGATCGAGCCGATCTTCGCGGCTTCCTACACGCGCCGGGTGAAGAACCCGGACGGCAGCCTGCGGGAGGAGGAGGTGTCGGACCACGCCGTGCGCCGCTACCGCGCGCTGTTCGGAGCGGAGGCGCCGCTGCCGGACTATTTCGTGACGGCGCAGACGCTCACGCCCCGCGACCACGTGCGGATGCAGGCGGCGGTGCAGCGCCATGTGGACAGCGCGATCTCCAAGACGGTGAACTGCCCGGAGGACATCAGCTTCGAGGCGTTCAAGGACATCTACCTCGACGCCTACGCCAGCGGCTGCAAGGGCTGCACGACCTACCGGCCCAACGCGATCACCGGGTCGGGGCTGGAAGTG
>CAXTUQ010000241.1:0-8514 GCA_964247405.1 uncultured Acetobacteraceae bacterium | reverse complement strand
CTTCGCAACCGTTGCCATGGCGTTCCGCACCTTTCCTGCACCAGGCCAGACCGCCACGCGCGCAGCCGAGAGCTTGCCGCCGGGCCGCCTTGAGCCGCACTCCCCACCCCCCGCTGCCTCAGCCGCCCAAGCCGCCGCGGCGCACCCCGGCGGCGTCCGGGTCCAGCGCCGAAGCGCAACCCGATTTTGCGACGCAAGCCCAGTGTCGCTTTTTCGCACCTGCACCAATTTTGATTGCGGCGGCCCGCGACTGGGATTGCTTCGCGTTGTCGTCAAAGATAGAAGTGAGGCCCAGCGTCAAGTCCCCTGCCGTGCAGGTTGAGGGTCGGTGAGCTGCGCGCTTGCGTCACAGTGCATCAAATCGGGTCTGAGTGAGCTTTGCGGCGGCGCTCGTTGAAGGAGGACGGTCAGTGTCAGGACGGTCAGTGTCAGATTACAGAAGCGAGTCCGCCGGCTTGAACCAGTTCCCGGCGCCCTACGTGCCGGCCTATTCAAGTCCCAAGGAAGGGGTCTCGACCGCAACGTTCATCGAGATCCTGCGCCATATCCGCCGGCGGAAGCTGCTGATCGCCTCGGTCACCACCCTCATCTCCGCCGCCGCGCTGGTTGGGCTTCTGGCGATCACGCCGAGCTACACGGCCAAGGCCATCGTGAAGATCGAGTCCAGCCCCAAGCACCTGCTGCCCGTCGTGAACAACGAGATGCCGGCAGACAAGCAGATGCTGTGGGCCAACATCGCGGCTGAGTCCGAGCGCATGGTGAGTTGGCCGCTGCTCAGCCAACTGGCCGAACGCCTGGACCTCAATCAAGATCCGGAACTCAACCCGGGCCGCGACGACAGTTGGCTGGGAAGCTGGGCCACCAAGCAACTGGCGAGCCTGCGTGCCTTGCTCCGGCCCGCGCGGCAGGCGCCGCCGGACATGGTGAACTCGGAGATGCTTGAGCGCATCGCGCGCAACCTGAACTCCCGCGTCGATACCGTCACCGGCCTGATGCACGTGTCCTTCACGTCCCATGACGCCCAGCAGGCGGCCAATGTCGCCAACGTGCTGACACAGCTTTATATCGACGACGACTTGTCCAGGCAGCGGAACGACGACCAGAAGATCGTCCAATGGCTCAGCACCACGGTCGGCCAGCTGCAGCGCGACGCCACGGCGGCGAAGCGCGCCGTCGCGGACTACAAGGCGCACGCGGCCATCTACGCGGTGGGCGGGCAGAGCACCGCAAGCACCACGATGGGCCGCATGAACGACTCGCTCGCCGCCGCCATGGCGGACGAGGCAGGGATCACGTCGCGGCTGGCGCAGGTCAAGGCGGCGGGGTCGGACTTCGGGAAGCTGCAGAACCTTCCCGAAGTCATGCAGTCCCCCGTGATCCAGGAACTGCGGAAGATCCAGGCGAACCTTTCGACGCAGCTTGCATCGCTGGAGCAGCGCCGGGCCAGCACGCACCCGCTGGTCGAGGGGATGCGGGCGCAGGTCGCCAACGCGGACGCGGCGGTCCGCCGGGAAGTGGACCGCGTGACGTCGTCCCTCGCCGCCCAGGCCAAGAGCGCCCAGGACCGGACGCAGAACCTGAGGGCGCAGCTCCGCGGCTCGGAGCAGCAGGTCGTCGTGGTCAACCAGGCCGAACTCAAGCTCAGCGAGCTTGAGGACATCGCCCGCGCGCGGGACTCGATCTACCAGGCCTTCCTGCAGCGGACCAACGAGCTGTCCGCCCAGCTCGGCTCGGACTTGCTGAAGGTGTCCATCGTGTCGCCGGCGCGGGTGCCGAGCCGCCCGTCCTTCCCGCAGGTCACGCTGATCGAGATGTTCGTCATCTTCGCGAGCTTCGTGGCGACGAGCCTCGTCGTCGTCGCCCGGGAGCTGCACGACCGCGGCTTCGCCACCGTCGAGGAGATCGAGCGCCAGCACAAGGTCCGCTGCATCGGCATCATGCCATCGCTCGCGCGCGACAAGAGCGGGCAGTACAAGATCAACGAGGGCGTCGGCGTCCTTTGCCTCAACATGCTGAACGCGATCTGGTCCCGCCTTTGCCGGGTCGAGCACGACGAGAAGTCCAACGTGTTCATGGTCACGTCCTCGCTCCCCGAGGAGGGCAAGACCACCACGGTGCTGGCCATCGCCCGGACCGGGGCACGCCACGGCGCCCGGGTGCTGGTCGTCGATTGCGACCTGATCCGCGGCGACCTGACCCAGCGGGTCAAGGCCGGCAACGCTTCGGGCCTTGGCGAGGTGCTGCGCGGCCGGGCCGATTGGCGGCAGGCGCTGGTCAAGGACCCCGTCTCCTCGGTGGACGTGCTGGCCAGCGGCGTGCTCGGCGAGCAGTTGCCGTCGCTGGACGTCCCGGTCATGTCCACGCTGCTGGAGGAGGCCCGCAAGGAGTACGACCTCGTGCTGCTGGATGCACCGCCGGTGCTCGGGCTGTGGGATGCGGAGTGCCTGTCGCGCCTCAGCGACGCGACGATCATGCTGGTGCGGTGGCGCAAGACGCCGCAGCGCGTGTTTGCCAACGCCTTGCGCAACGTGTCGGGCGGCCCGGTGTTCTGCCTGCTGTCGCGCGTGGACCTCCGGCAGTACTCGATCTTCGACGCCAAGGAGTTCCTGCCTTTGATGAAGGCATACAATGGCCGCCGCTTGGCGATGGGCGACAAGATTGCCCTGTGACGGCGGCTTATGACCACCGTGGCTCCGCCGACCCGGCCGCTGAAGGTCGTCCATGTCGTGCGCCAGTTCTGGCCGTCCATCGGCGGCCTTGAGGATGTCGTGCTCAACCTCAGCGCAGTTCAGCGGGAGGCGCACGGCATCGACGCCTCCGTCGTCACCCTGGACACCGCGTACCAGCTTCCGGGCCAGCAGCTTTCACACGACGACACGACTCGCGGCGTCCCCATCCGGCGCATGGCCTGGTTCGGTCCCCAATCCTACCCGATTGCCCCCAGCGTGCTCGGCATGCTGCGCGGCAGCGACGTCGTCCACGTCCATTGCATTGACTTCTTCTTCGACTACCTCGCGCTGACAAAACCTCTGCACGGCTGCCGGCTGATCGTGTCAACCCATGGCGGCTTCTTTCACACGCGGTTCGCCCGGCTGCTGAAGCTGGTCTTCTTCAACACCGTGACCCGGCTGTCCTCGAAGTTCTACGACACCGTCGTGGCGTGCAGCGAGGCGGACGCCCAGCTTTTCCGCAAGATCACCCGGCGCAACCTGGTGACCATCGAGAACGGCGCGGACATCGACAAGTTCAGGGACTCCGCGGCCCGGACGCCGCAGCGCGTCCTGGTGTGCTTCGGGCGGTTCGCCAGCAACAAGCGCATCGAGACCCTGTTCCCGCTGCTCCGCGAGCTGCGCCAAATCAACCCGGCCTGGAAGCTCATCGTCGCCGGGGCGGAAGCCGGCGTCACCGCCGAATCCTTGGAGGCCGAGGCGCGGAACGCCGGTGTCGCGTCGGCCGTCACCATCAGCGTCCGCCCAAGCGACGCCGAGCTTCGCGGCCTCATCGGGCGGGCGAGCTACTTCATCTGCGCGTCGTCCTACGAGGGTTTCGGCATCGCGGCGGTGGAGGCGCTGTCGGCCGGGCTGGTGCCGATCCTGACCAACATCCCGCCGTTCGCCAGGCTGCTCCGCAAGGCGGGCCTCGGCTACTTCTACGATCCCGATGATCCCGTCGCCGAGGCCCGCCGCATTGACGAGCTGGCGTCGATGCATGACGGCCACCTGCGCGAGAAGGCGATGCACGCGGCGGCGTCCTATGGGTGGGAGGCGGTCACGGCGTCCTACGTTGACCTGTATCGCCATCTGGCCGCGCGCAGCCAGGCATGGCCGCGCATCCGCCGGGCACGGGCATGAGCGGCAGGGCCGGGACCGCCATCCCGATCCCCCTGCCGGCGATCCGGGCGGAGGACGGCTTGCCGGCGTGGTCGGTCCATGCCGTCATCTGCTCGACGATCCTGCTGAACTTCGTCCTGTGCATGCTGCGCACGCGCGGGCTGCCGGTGGGCGCGAACGCCGTCGCCGCCTGCGAGATCGCGACCTATGCGATGGCGCTTTATTGGGCGCGGCGGGAAATCTCCCTGGGCGCGGTCGGCGTCGCCATCGCGACGGTGCTGTACGTGCTGTCGATGCGGACGCTGGTCAATCCGGAGCTTGACCCGAAAATCCTGCGCGATGTCGCCATCCCGTTCATCTTCGTGGCCTTCGGCCGGGCCTGCGGCGACCCGGAACAGGCGGACCGGGTGGTTTACTGGGCGGTCGGCATCGTCACGGCCGGCGCCCTGTTCGAGGCGTTCTTTCCTGAGTCCTACTCGAAAACCGTCGATATCCTCACCTTCTATTATGAGCGCGGCGGGTTGAGCGGCGTGAGCTTCGAGCAGATGGCCAGGGCCGATGCCGGGAGCACCCTGTACACGGGCGGCATGCGCACCGTGGACGAAGGGCGGACCGTGGGGTCGTACCTCGGCGACCTTATCGGCAACCACCGCGTGTCGTCGGTCTTCCTGGAGCCGGTCTCGTCGGCCGCCTTCAGCGGGATCGCGTTCGGCTGGATGGTGCACCGGTTTTCCAGCAAGGGGATGGTCAACGTCATCTTCCTGTTCCTGGCCACCCTCGACATCCTGCTGGCGGACGGGCGGCTGGCGTCGTTCACCTGCCTGATGGCCTTGGCCATCTACCTGCTTGGCCTATCGCTCAACGGCATCGCCATCTTCTGCATGCCCTTTGCCGCGCTGTTGTTTCTCGTGCTGTATGGCGCCTACTCCAGCGGCACCATCGACAACGGTTTTTCCGGCCGCCTGCTGATGTCGGGAACCGTGCTTTACTCCTGGGGGGCTGAGGAGTGGCTGGCGCTGAAAGGCTCGGCCGCGACGCTTGTGGATTGCGGCTATGGCTGGTTGCTGTCGAACCTGGGCCTGGTCCCGATGGCGGCACTTTGGTCGCTGTTCGCCTTCCAGGGGCGGCTCGCGCTCAAGCAGCGGCAGTGGCTGACGCTGATGGCCCTCTACTTCGTCCTGTCCCTGTCCGTCGGCCCGGCTGCCTTGAGCGTGAAAACGGCCGGCCTCGCCTGGTTCCTGTGCGGCGTCGTGACAAGCCCCCGCTGGAAGGCCGCGTGAGCGCAAGCGGGGACACCGCAGCATAAGGAGGCACGATGGCCTGGCGCGTGGGCGTGGATTCTGGCGGGACGTTCACCGACCTTTGCCTGTTCGATGACGAAACGGGCCGGGTGGAGGTTTGGAAGGTGCCCTCCACTCCAGACGACCCGAGCCGCGGCATCGCCGAGGGGGTGGGCGAGGCCCTGGGCCGCGTAGGCGCCACCCTGGCGAACACTGGATATTTCGGCCACGGCACGACGGTTGCGACCAACGCGCTGATCCAGCTCCGCGGTGTCCGCACCGGGCTGATCACGACCGACGGGTTCCGTGATTTGCTGGAGATCGGGCGGCAGAAGCGGCCGGACCTGTATGACATGCAGGCCGACAAGCCGCTGCCGCTGGTCAGCCGCGACCTCCGGCTGGAGGTGAAGGAGCGCGTGCGGCACGACGGCACGATTGAGCAGGCGCTCGACGAGGCCGCGCTGCGCCGGGCGGCGGAGATGCTGCGGGACGCGGAAGTGCAGGCGGTGGCGGTCTGCTTCCTGTATTCCTTCCTGCACCCGGCGCATGAGCAGCGCGCGCGGGAGATCGTGGCCGCCGTGCTGCCGGAGGCCTTCGTGTCCACGTCCCACGAGGTCGCCCCCGAGTTCCGCGAGTTCGAGCGGATGAGCACGGCCGTGGTCAACGCCTATCTCGGCCCGGTGATGCGGCGCTACATCCGGCGGCTGGGCGACCGGCTGCGGGAGGGCGGGCTGCGCGCCGCGCCGCATCTCACCCAGTCGAACGGCGGCGTCATCGGGTTCGAGCAGGCGGCGCGCCTGCCGGTCCGCACGGTGCTGTCGGGACCCAGCACCGGCGTGGTGGCGGCACAGGCGCTGGCCGCCAGCGTGGGCATCCCGGACCTCATCACCTTCGACATGGGCGGCACCAGCACGGACGTGGCGCTGCTCTCGGCCGGGCAATGCCGGCTGGCCAGCGAGGCCGTCGTGCACGGCTACCCGATCAAGGCGCCGATGCTGGACATCCACACCGTGGGCGCGGGCGGCGGCAGCATCGCCTTCATCGACAGCGGCGGGCTGCTGAAGGTGGGGCCGCGCAGCGCCGGGGCCGATCCGGGTCCCGTGTGCTACGGCCGCGGCAGCACGGAGCCGACCGTCACCGACGCGAACGTGGTGCTGGGAACGCTGCCCACGTACCTGCTGGGCGGGCGCATGGCGGTGCGGCGGGACCTGGCGCATGCCGCCATCGAACGCCTGGCGGAGCCCTTGGGCCTCGGCGTGATGGAAACGGCGCAGGGCATCGTGTCGGTGGTCACGGCCAACATGGCGCGCGCCATCCGGGTCATCAGCGTGCAGCGCGGCTACGATCCGCGCGACTACGCGCTGGCGGCGTTCGGCGGCGCGGGGCCGCTGCACGCGGCGCGGCTGGCGCGGGAGCTGGACATCCCGCGCGTGCTGGTGCCGCGCAACCCCGGCATCCTGTGCGCCATGGGGCGGCTGCTGACCGACCTGCGCGCGGACTTCGCCAGCACGAAGCTGCTGACGCTCCGGGCGGCGGCGCAAGGGGAGGTCGCGGCGGCCTTCGACACGCTGGCGGCGCAGGCGGCGGCGTGGTTCGGGGAGGAGCACATCCCGCCGGATGCGCGGCGGACGGTCCGCACGGTGGACATGCGCTATGCCGGGCAGAACTACGAGCTGCCGATCCCCGTGCCGGACGGGGACGTGACGGCGGCGACGCTGGACGCCTTGGCCGAAGCGTTCGACGCCGCGCACCGCCGGCTGTACGGCTTCGCCGCCGAGGGCGAGCCGGTGCAGCTCGTGACGTTCCGCATCGAAGCGTCGGGCCTGGTGCCCAAGGCCGCGTTCCCCGCACAGCCGGACGGCCCGGCCGATGCCAGCGCCGCCGTGACAGGCCGCCGCGACGTTTGGCTCCCCGAGGCCGGAGGGTTTGTATCCTGCCCGGTGTACGGCCGCGACCGCCTGCGGCCCGGCCACCGCATCGCCGGCCCGGCGGTCGTCGAGCAGATGGACGCGACAACCGTGATCCTGCCCGGCATGGCCGGCCGGGTCGAATCCTACGCGAACCTGATCCTGGAGGCTTCGTGATGACCCGTGCCGTAGTGGACCCGATCACCGTGGAGGTGATCGGCAGCGCCCTCGCCTCCATCACCGAGGAGATGGGGGAAGCGCTGATCCGCGCCAGCTACTCCACCAACATCAAGGAACGACGCGACTGCTCCACCGCGCTGTTCGACACGGAAGGGCGGACACTGTGCCAGGCCGAGCACATCCCCATGCACCTCGGCAGCTTCATCGGCATCATCGCCCACATCCTCAAGCGCCACCCGGCGTCCGCCATGCGCCCCGGCGACGTGTTCGTCGGCAACGACGCCTACGAGGGCGGCGGCACGCATTTGCCGGACATCGTGCTGGCCGAGCCGGTGTTCGTCGATGGCCGCATCGTCGCCTGGGCGGTGAACCTCGCGCACCATGCCGACTTCGCCGACCGCGGCCATGCCCACATCTTCCAGGAAGGCCTGCGCATCCCGCCGATCCGGCTATACCGCGCGGGCGAGCTGCAAGCGGACGTGCAGGCGCTGATCCTGCTGAACTGCCAGGTCCCGCGGGAGCGGCTGTCGGACCTGCGGGCGCAGATGGCCGCGAACCGGCTGGGCGTGCAGCGGATGCAGGCGCTGTGCGCCAAGTACGGCGCGGCGACGGTGCTCGCGGCCGGGGAGGCGCTGCTGGACTACGCCGAGCGCAAGATGCGGGCCGGCATCACCGCCATCCCCGATGGCACCTATGCCTTCGAGGACTGGCACGACAGCCCGGAGCTGGACGGGGAGCTTCGGTTCAGCACCCGCATCGAGGTGCAGAGCGACGAGATGCGCCTCTATTTCGACAGCCCGCCGCAGGTGCGGGCCGGGATCAACATGACCTATACGGCGCTGCTCAGCACCGTGTACTACGCGGTGAAGACGCTGGTCGATCCGACGATCCTGCCGAACGCCGGGCTGGCCCGGCCGCTGCACGTCTCGGCGCCGGAGGGCACGGTGCTGAACTGCATCAGCCCCGCCGCGGTGAACGGACGCCTCGGCGCGTGCCAGCGCGTGGTGGACCTGGTGCACGGCGCGCTGGCGCCCGCGGTGCCGGACCGGGTGGTGGCCGCGTGCAACGGCTCCTGCGTGTCGGCGACCTTCGTGGGCACCACCGACGAAGGGGCCTTGTGGGTGTACCTGGAAACCATCGGCGGCGGCTCCGGCGCGCGGCGGACCAAGGACGGGCTGGACGGCGTGCACGTGCACATGACCAACACAAGCAACCTGCCGGCGGAGGCGCTGGAAGGCGAGTACCCGTTGACCCTGCTGCGCTACGAGCTGGTGGACGGGTCCGGGGGCGACGGGCGGCAGCGGGGCGGCATGGGGC
>CAXTUQ010000240.1:0-8520 GCA_964247405.1 uncultured Acetobacteraceae bacterium | reverse complement strand
CTTTTGACCCCATCGCAGAAATGCATAGCGTTCCTGGTTGCGCGCGAACTCGAGGATCGCGTTCTGAGCGAAGGCGTTTTCCGAACCGTAAGCATCCACCTGCACGGAATGATCGATGACCAGATCCACGGGATTGAGCGGGTTGATCTTTTGCGGATCGCCGCCGAGAGCGGCGAGCGCGTCGCGCATGGCGGCCGCGGCTGATTTCACGTGGCGGCCGATCTCGCTCGGCGAGTAGATCGCGCTGGCGCCCGCGATGCTGTCGAACTCGTATTCGATGGGGGCAGCGACCTCGATGATCTTGCCGTGGAAGTGCGGGTCCTCGATCCTGCTGCGGGTCATGGCGGCCTGCAGCCGCGTCTTGCCGGTCCCGGTGGGGCCGCAGATCAGCACGATGCCGTTGCGCGGGCGGTAGGCCCGGAGGATGCCCGGCTCGATGCCCATGCACTCCAGGCGCGGCGGCTCGTTCTCGATGGCCCGCAGCGTGACCTGGGCGCCGTCCATGCCGTTGGTCAGGATGGAGGTGCCATTGACCCGGAAGCGGTAGCGCGCCTGCGCCGCCGCGATGTCCGCGCCGGCCCGTCCGCCGACGCTGAAGCGCTCGCCCCCCTGCGGCTCGACCACGTGGGCGAGGTCGAAGCTTTCGGCCTTCTTCAGGTGCGCGGGGCCGGTGGGGCCGTAGAGCAGCACCACCGCGCTGGCCGTCTCCTCGGCGGTGATGGTCCGGCGGGTGGCCGGATACAGCCGGCCGTGCACGTCAATCATCAGGCGGTGGTTGGTCTGCACGTGCAGGTCGGACATGCCCTGCCGGTGGCCCCACACGAACACGTCGTTCCACAGCTCGCCGCGGATCATGCGGTGCTCCTGGCCGCACAGGAGCGTTGCCTGCGTGGGCGAGAACAGCCCGACGACGCTCATCGGGCTGGCACCTCGCCGATGGGGCCGGCAGGCAGGCCCTCGGGCCGGCGCCAGCGCTTCTGGTTCGGGTTGAGGCCGGGCTGGCGGCGGATGTCGATGGTGGTGTCGCCCACCCGCATCAGGTCGTGCCCGCCCTGCACCGCGCGCCGGGCGAACACCACCTGCGGCTGCTCGACCAGGCCCGCGCGCAGCAGCACGCGGAAGCGCGCCATGCCGACCAGGTCGCTTTCCAGCTTGCCGAGCTGGGACAGGAAGATGTCCGTCCCCTGCGCCTCGCCCTTGGCCCAGCCCTCGGCCACCCACTTCTTCCAGTACTCCACCTCCTGGTTCGTCTGCGGGCGCTGGCCGTCCGGCGGCGGCACCGGGTCGGGCCAGTTCTGCACGAGGTAGGTGCGCCAGTTCGGCGGCTCGGACGCGAGCTGCGCTTCACGGGTGATGCGGTAGATGCGCCCGGTCTCGCGGGCGCTCTGGCCGCCCTCGCCCAGCGCGAAGGCGAGCTGCGCCTCGCTGACCACCGGCGGGCGCATCAGGGTCTGCCCGCGGCCGACCGGCACCACGAGGGCGCGGAAGTCGTAGGTCGCGTCGAGCGGGGGTTCCATGCGGCGCAGCGCCTGGTTGAGCGCGAAGCCGCGCGCCGCCAGGCCGCCGGCGGCGCCGAAGCCCACCGCGTCGGCATACAGCTCCTCGGCGCGGGCCGGGGGCAGGCCGGTCTTCGGGTTGACGCCGGGGCGCGCGGCCATGAGCGCTTCCAGCGACATCGGCACGTGGCCGCCGGTGCTGCCGGGCACGATGGCCGCCCCGGTCACCGGGCTGTTCGACGGGTTGGCCCGCTCCAGGATGCGCTGCGCCGCGTCCGGGCCGATGCCGAGCGGCGGCACCGGGGCGTCCGTCACGGACGGGGCCGGCGCCACAGGCGTCGCTGCGCAGGCCGGCAGCGTATTGCATAGGCCGGCAAGGATGGTCGTCGCCGCCAGGACGGCGCACGTTGTCCTACCCACGGTGGCGCACCTCCACCTGGCGCTGGTCGGCGTTCACCACCACCTCGGCCCGCTGGCCGGCCTGGTCGCCGAGGGCGCGGAACAGGTCGATCAGCGGCGTGGGCTGGCCGGGCAGGGCGACCGGGAGCGGCGCGGTGCCGGGCACGGCGTTGCTGGTGAAGCGGTAGCCGGCGCGCATGGCCAGCATCCGGGCCGCCTCGTCCAGCGAGCCGGCCAGCGGCGCCACTACCGGCAGCTGCAGCTCGGCGGGCACGTAAGGGCCGGCGGTGGTGGGCTGGCGCATGGCCACGCCCTTGCCGCCCATCTCGTTCATTGCCTGGTTCACCCGCGCGATGCTGTCGCGCAGCGCCTTGTCCGCGTCGGCCATGCCGGGAGCCGACACGTCGGTGGGCACGACGTTGAAGCCGCTGCACCCCGCAAGGGCGAGCAGCAGGAGGGGGAACAGGCGACCGCTTCGCATGGGTTGGCTCCGGTGTGGGACCCCGATCCAAGCCGAAACGGACGCGAGTGCGGCAGGGAACGTCACAGCTTATTCCGCCGCCATGCGCTCGGCGCCCGGGGCGGACCGGCGCGGCAGGGCCACGACCTCGGCCGGGCGCAGCACGATACCGAGGCCGGTGCCGTCGATCAGCTCCCGCGCCAGCCCCTCCACCACGGACTTCTGCGCCTGCCCGCTTTCCTCGCCGTTGCGCACCAGCTCGTCGCGCCGCCGCTCGACCTCCTCCTCGGCGGTGCCCAGCGGGAAGATGCGCGACAGCCGCTGCCAGGTCTCCGCCGCGCCCAGGGCCGCGTAGAGCCGGTCGCGCAGTGCCACGTCGGCCGGGCGGGTGGACAGCGCCCACAGCTCCACCGGGCCGAGGCTGTTGTACAGCATCTGCTCCACCCGGGCGCCGGCGCGCAAGGAGAACACGGCCAGGAACGGCGCCCCCTCGCCCTTCTTGCCCGGCCCCTTCAGGCGGTGGCGCACCACCTGCGCGCCGGCCGGCGACAGGTTGAACCGACGCGCCGCCTCCATGTTGGCGTCCTCGTTGCCCGCGCCGAGCAGGAAGATGCCGGTCGCCTGCTGCACCAGCTCGGGCGGGAAATCGACCTGCATCTGCGAGCACAGGGCGACGTGCAGGTTGTGCTTGCGGCCTTCACGGCGGTCGATCTGCACCTGGGCCACGATGCGCGGCCGCCGGCCCGCCCGGTGGAACTCGTCGTAGCACAGCCGCTTGGTGGTTTCCTTGACCTCCGAGAAGCGCCGGCGGTGGTAGGCGCGCACCCGCTCGGGGACGTAGCGGACGTAGCCGGGGCGCAGGAACATGTCGCGGCCCAGGATATGGCGGCCCATCAGGTACATGATCTCCGTCTGCCGGTCGTCGCGCGGGCTGCCGGCCGGCGCCACATCCTCCAGGTCCAGCACGATCACCCGCGCCTCGCCCGTGTCGAACACCGTGGGCTGCGAGATGTTGGGCAGCCAGTCGATCAGCGCGGTCACGTAGCGCTCGAACAGCTCGATCAGCGTCTCGTCCGTCTGCGCCTTCGGCTTGGAATACAGGTGCGTGATGGCCGGCGAGCGCATCGCCGTCATCAGGTCCTCCAGCAGCGGCACGGCGTGGCGCTGGGCAAGGCCGGCCAGGCGGTGCTCGCCGCAGTCGCACAGCGCGTCCACCACGTCCCACCAGCGGGCGTCCGGGTGCAGCCGCACGCGGTGCCGGGCCAAGGCCGCGTCCGCTTCGGGCACCAGCCCCGGCAGGTAGCGCTTCGGGCTCTTGTTGTCGCCGGCGTCGGAGCAGACCCGGTACACCTCGTTGATCACCGCGCCGATCAGCTGGTCCATGCCCTCGTGCGGCGCGTCCTCGCCGATCGGCGTGCAGCCGAGCGACAGGAGGTTCTGCAAAAAGGACCGCTCCAGCGGCAAGGGATACCGGCAGCCCACCTGGGTGTCGAACGGGTTGACCGAGAACTCCGGGCGGTTCTCGTATCGGATGTAGGCCGCTTCATGCCGGCGCCGCGCCGGCAGGGCCGCGTGCAGCAGGTCGATCAGCCCCTTGCCGGAGGGGCCGATGTCCGACACGCGCACCAGCGGCAGCTTGGCGCCGGCCGCGCTCTGGGCGGCCGTGCTGAGGATCAGGCCAAGGTTGATCGAGTTCAGCAGCACGGACTTGCCATGCCCGGGCTCGCCGGAGAACAGGTCGAACACCATGTTGCGCAGCCGCCCCGTGGGGTCATACGGGTAGGGGCGGTTTTCCGGCGTGCGGAACAGGCAGGCGCCCTGCTCCCACGGCGAGCCCGGCCGGTTGAACGGCAGCATGCGCAGCGCTTCGGCCAGCGGCGCGGCGCCGGCCGGGGCCGTGGACCCCATGGACAGGCCGAGCGCGCTGCCCATCACCCCTTCCAGCGGGTCGCCGGCCAGCGTGCCGGCCTGGCAGTAGCCCCAGCCCGCGACCGCGCTGCCCAGGGCCGCCGCGCGCCGGCGCAGCAGCGGGTTGCGCTTGCCCTCGGGGACGGCTGGTGCCCAGGTGGCCAGCGAGGCGCGCAGGCGCACGGAGAAGTCGCCCGCCTCGCGCAGCCGGGTCAGGTTGTCGATGGCGTTGCGGATGCGCCGGTTGTCCTCGGACGACCAGGCGAGGCAGGTGGCGGCCAAGCCCTTCCACTTCATGGCCGAGTGCCCGCCGCCTTCCAGCTGCAGCGAGATGCGGTACGGCATCGCCTCGCGCCGCAGGTCGCGCAGCAGCTCGGCGAACGGGCGCGGCTGCTCGGGACCGATCGCCATGTCCGTCGCCGCCCAGTCGTGCGCGCCGATGCGCACGTGGCGGCCGTCCAGCGTTTCCGCGTCCTCGTGGAACAGCTGCTCCTTGATCGCGGGCCACAGCAGGTCGGACACGTCCTGCCGCCGGCGCCAGCTCGGCTTGTCCACGATCTCGTCGGGCACGCGCGGCACCACGTCGTCGCCGGGCAGCTTGGCCTTCCAGGCGGAGCCGGCGGTTTCGGGATACACCGATTCGCGCGAGGCTTTCAGCGCCTGGTGCGGCGTGCGCACCGCCACGCTGATGCCCTGCTCCTCGAAGGCGCTCACCACGCGATCCACGAACGCCTGGTGCTTGGCGGCGAGCGAGGCGCCGGCCATCCAGATGTGCTGTGCGTCGCGCAGGAATGGCGCGCCCTTGCGCGACGCCGCCCGCTCCTCCGCATCCTGCCGGCGCTCCTCGTGGGTCAGCACCGCCGGGCGGCTCCACAGCACGAAGCTGGTGTCCTCCCAGCGCATCAGCGTCGGCCACAGGTGGCCGCGCTCGGCGAAGATGCTTTCCATCGCCAGCCCGATGGCGTCGGCGATGGTGCGGGTGTCCTGCAGCTGACGGTCAATGACGGCGCGGGTGCGCTCGGGGTCGCAGGTGAACACCGCCTGCATGGCGTGGCCGGGGCGGTCGAACAGCGACGCCAGCCCGGTGCGCAGCGCCTCCGCGGTGGCGATGATCTCGGCCTCGGTCTGCATGCGCCGCATGCCGAGCACCTGCACGTCGGTGCGGTAGTCGCCGCGGTCGCTGACCAGGGCCGCGCCGTCCGACGTTTCCAGCTCGCAGAAGCTGCCGATGGGCTGGCGCAGCATCAGGGCAAGGCTGGCCATCCAGCGCTGCATGCGTTCGATCATGGGGGAAGCTCCAGGGAAGGAGGAAGCGGGTCGCGGGGCTGACGGCGGAGCTGCGCCCGCAGCAGGCCGTGGCAGGGACCGCCCTTTGCCGTCCAGGCGTCGAGCAGGTCCGGGTAGACGTCCTCGCCGTCGCGGAAGAGCCGGCCGCGCGACAGCAGGCGCAGGCCGCCCGTGAGCGCGTCTCCCTTGGCGAGCGCCGCGGGCGGCAGGCCGATCAGCGCCTCCCCCAGCTCGCGCGGGGACGTGGTGCCGATCCGGGACCGGGCCTGCGCCATGCGCCCGGCCAGCGCGCGGTAGCTGTTGAACGCGCTGCGCAGCGCCGGGGCGTCGCTCGCCGGCCGCTCGGCCATGTGCGGCGGCTCGCCGTGCACCTGGTGCTGCACGCGCACGGCGCGGACCAGGTGGTTCAGCACCGCCTGCGACGCTTCGGGCAGCCAGATCACCGCGTAGCCCTGCTCCATGCCGTCGCGGCCGAGGTGGCGGCAGTCGTGGCAAAGCGGGCAAGCGGTGGCGAGGCTGTCCAGGGCCGGGCCGCCGGGGGCGGCGTCGAGGCGCACGACCTCCTGGCGGCCCACGGCCTGGAAGCCGCAGAACCGGCAGGCGTACCCATCCCGCCCGAACACAGTCGCCGCGATGCCCTCCTCCACCCGCGACGGGTCCTGCCGCCAGCGCGACGGGTCCGCCGAAAGGGCGAGCGGGAGGCGCTGCGGCGCCGGACGGTCCACCGCCGGCCCCGGATCGGCAGGCTTGCGGCGTTCCTGGCGCCAACCCGACACGTGCGCCTTCAATCCGGAGGAAAGTCGTTGCAGCATGGGGCTGCGCTTACTCGAACCGGACCGCAGGGAGGTCGGGGTCCGGTGCCGCCCAGGCAACGACGCCAGCGACAACGAACACGACCAGGAGGAGGCAGGCCAGCACCATCGGGTTGACCCGGCGGGAGCCGGACTGCCGGAGTCTGACCAGGCCAATGGTTGCGGCGAACGCGGCGGCCCAACAAAGCGAGGCGGTCATCACCCGGCCCAGACTCGTGCAGAGTTCCCCCGAGGTCGCACAGGTTCCGAAAGCGGCCCCTGGCCCTTGCGCGAAGGTGTGCGTGCCGGTCAGGGCAAGGCCGGCGAGTGCCGTGGCGACGGCCAGCGCAAGCCGCGCCGGCTGCCGCGGCACGACGGCCGATGAGGACGGTTTGCTCATGAGACCCTCCGTTGCGACGCCGGGGGGCGATCCCCCGCCCCCGGCGTCGTCGGTGCGGACGCGAGTGCGGCGGCCGCCATCCGCACGCGGGCCGGCCGCTATTGGAACTGGATCGGCTGGGTGGAGGCGCCGGTGATGCTCGGGGCCGACCCGGTGAGGGTGTTGGAGCCGATCGCCACCCAGGTGCCGGCGCCAGCCGCGATGAAGGCGGCCAGGAAGGCGCAGATCGGCACCATGGGGCTGACCTGCTGGTTGCGCTTGCCGAGCTGCCACACGCCGATCACCCCGGCGATCACGGCGAAGGCGGCGACCAGGTAGAGCACGATGGTCGCCACCGCGCCCCAGTTCAGGCTGTCCTGGGCGAAGGTGGTGGCGCGGGTGCCCAGCGTGCCGCCGGCCCCCTGGGCGAAGGCGGGCCAGCCGGCGACGGTCAGGCCGGCGAGGGCCGTGGCGGCGGCCAGCATGAGCCGCCGCGGCGGCACGACGGCGGGCGGGAACAGGATGTCGGGTTTGCTCACGATGCTTTCCTTTGCGATGCCGAGGGCGATCCCCTCGCAGCAAGCATCGCCGGGGCGGACGCGAGTGCATCCGCCGACGTTCTGCTACCCGCCGTAGTTCAGGAGGCCGGGGGCGAGCACGTCGAGGTTCATCAGCACGACGCCCGCGGCCATCTGCACGAAGGCCGGGCCATATCGGTCGCCGTCCCGGCGGACGTGGCGCAGCCGCAGCAGCCCGTTGAGCGCGAACAGCGCGCCGATGGAGGAGAAGAAGAAGGCGAACAGCCCCACCAGGTTGATTACGGTCTCCGCTGGTCCCGCCCCCAGGACGTTGGGCGCCGCCGTCTGGTAGGCGAGCAGCCCGCCGCCGAGGGAGGCGGTGTGGGCGCTGCCCATCGAACGGTTGGCGGCGGTCAGCAGCTTGTCGAAGTTGAGCAGCAGCACCGACAGCAGGAACAGCCCGATGGCCGTCGCGTGCTGGCCCTTGGAGAAGCGCGGGTTGTCGCCCATGCGCCAAAGCGCGAGGATGCTGCCGATCAGCAGCGCGCAGCCCATCAGGTAGCAGGAGATGGGCACCATCGCGTTGATGACGTTGGCGACGTCGATGGCGAAGTTCAGGAGGTAGAGCAGCATGGGCGGGGGCTCCCGGCGCTACTCGATGGTGCCGTGCTCGCACAGCACGGCCCAGGCGTGGCCCTTCTGCGTGATGGCGTTGACCCGGCCGTATCCCGGCACCTGGTCGCCCACCGCGATCCCGACCACCGCCGGCGTGCCGTCGAGCGTGCCCAGCACGGCGACGCCGGGCGAGGCGGCGCGGATCTCGTAGGGCCGCCCCCCAGGCGGCGGCGGCGCGGACACGACCGCGCGCATGGCGGACAGGGTTCCCGCCGACGGCCGCCCGGAGCCGGCCCTGGCCAGGGCGAGGGTCGGCTTGGCTTCCACGACGGCCAGGCGGCGGTCGAAATCCGACAGCCTTTGGTCGGTGTCGCGCAGCAGACTGGCGATCTGCTGGCGCATGTCGGCGTCGCTTCTGCGCTCCTGGGCGATGTCGTCCGCGAGGGCGGCCACCATGTTGACCAGGGCCTGCGGCGCCGGCGCGTCCGCGGGGTCCGGGGTAGTCGTGCCGGCAAGGCTGGCCTGGTCGGCCCCTGGCGGCGCCTTGGAGGCAGCCTGGGCCTCCGGCTGCCCTGCGGCAGACGGATTGGCCGCCGGCTCCTGCGGCGTGGGCGACGCGGCCGCTGCGGCGGGCGCGGACACCGGCCGGAGCGGTGCGGGTTGCGCA
>CAXTUQ010000239.1:0-8552 GCA_964247405.1 uncultured Acetobacteraceae bacterium | reverse complement strand
GTTGGAGGCGGAGTACCGGGCGGTGGGGCCGGTCACGATCCTGGCCGGCGTGCAGGACCTGCCGCGCCAGGCGCAGGCGGCCGCCGCCCGCGGCTATGGCCGTGCGGTCGTCAACACCTCCGCCGCCGCAGGCGCGTGCGAGGCGCTGTCGCAGGCCGGCATCGCCTGCACGATGCTGGTGCACGAGCTGCCGCGGCTGCTGCGGGAGCGCGGCCTGGTCGATGGGGCGAGAAGCGGGGCCGCGGTGGCGGAGCGCGTCGTGTTCGCCTCGCCCTACGTGCGCGACCGATTCCATGAGCTGGTCGCCGTGCCGCCGGGCCGGGCGGCGGTGCTGCCGCAGGGGCTGTACCGCCCGGTGTCCGTCGCACCGGGCGCGGCGGCGGCGATGCGGGCCAGGCTCGGGCTGGCAGAGGGCGCGCTGCTCGCGATGGGGCTGGGCTATGCCGACCTGCGCAAGGGGTTCGACCTGTTCCTGCAAGCCTGGCGCCTGGCGCAGGCCGCGGACCCCGGCATCCACTTGCTCTGGGTTGGCGACATCGACCCGCAGGTGCTGGCCTACTTGGGTGCGGAGATCGCGGCGGCGGAAACCGCGGGGACCTTCCACCACATCCCGCATTGCGCGGACGGGGCGGACTGGCTGGCCTGCGCCGACGTGTTCCTGCTGACCTCCCGGGAGGACCCGTTCCCCAGCGTGGTGCTGGAGGCGATGTCCGCCGGCGTACCCTGCGTGGCCTTCGAGGAAAGCGGCGGCACGCCGGACCTGCTGCGCGAGTTCGGCGCCGGCGTCGCCGTGCCGCTGGGCGACGCGGCGGAGATGGTGCGGCAGATGCGGGCGCTGGCCCTGCAAACCCGGCCGGACGGCCGCGAGCGCCTGGCCCAGACGGTGCGGCGGTGCTTCAATTGGGACGCCTACGCCGACCGCCTGCTGCGGCTGGCCGACCCCGGCACGCCGGAGGTCTCGGTCGTGGTGCCGAACTATAACTACGCGCAGTACTTGGAGGGCCGCCTCCGCAGCGTGTTCGCGCAGACCCACCCGGTGTCCGAGGTCATCGTGCTGGACGACGCCTCGACGGACGGGAGCGCGGCGGTGGTGCGGGACACGGCCGCGGCGGCCGGGCGCAGCGTGCGGTGGGTGGCGGGCGCCAGCAACTCCGGCTCGGTGTTCAAGCAATGGCGCCGGGCGGCGGACCTGGCGCGCAGCGAATGGCTCTGGATCGCCGAGGCGGATGACGGGGCGGACCCCGGCTTCCTTGCAGCCCTGTGCCGGGCGTTGGCGATTGCCCCGGACGCGGTGCTGGCGTTCAGCGACAGCCGCGCGGTGGACGCGGGCGGCGCGGCGCTGTGGCCGGACCACCAGGGCTACTACGCGGAGGCCGGGGCGCCGATGCTGGCGCAGGACGGCGTTTTCCCGGCGGGCGAGTTCCTGCGCGACTGCCTTTCGGCGCGCAACCTGATCCTGAACGCCAGCGCCGTGGTGTGGCGCCGGACGGCCTTGCAGGGGGCGCTGCGGCGCTGCGGCGCCGAGCTTGCCGAATTCGCCATGGCCGGCGACTGGCGCCTCTACGCGGAGGCGCTGTCGCAGGGCGGCACCGTCGCCTACGTCGCCCGGCCCCTCAACGCGCACCGGCGCCATGCCGCAAGCGTCACCCACCGCTTGCCGGTTCCGCGCCACCTGGATGAGATTTCACGGATGCACCGGCACATGCAGTCCGTGCTCAGCGCCGACCCTGACCTGGTGCGGCGGCAGCGCCGGGCGCTGGCGGAAGCGCGGGCGGCGCTCCGGCAGCCGGAGTCAGATGTCGCCCTTCGGCCGCCGGTCGATCACCCGGCGCGCTTTGCCAAGGCTCCGCTCGATGCTGCCGGGCGGCAGCATCTCGACCCGGGCGGAGACGCCGACCCGCTGCTTGACCGCCAGCGCCAGGGCGGTCCCGGCGTCGGCGCCGCACCCTTCAGGCCGGGCCTCGACGCGGACGAGCATCTCGTCTAGCCGGCCCGCCCGGGTCAGCTCGATCTGGTAGTGGCCGGACAGCTCGGCCCGCTCCAGCACCAGTTCCTCGATCTGCGTCGGGAACACGTTGACGCCGCGCACGATCAGCATGTCGTCGCTGCGGCCCGTCACCTTCTCCATGCGGCGCATGGAGCGCGCCGTGCCGGGCAAGAGGCGCGTCAGGTCGCGGGTGCGGTAGCGGATCACCGGGGTGGCCTGCTTGGTCAGCGAGGTGAACACCAGCTCGCCGGCCTCCCCGTCCGGCAGCACGGCGCCGGTCTCGGGGTCGATGACCTCGGGGTAGAAGTGGTCCTCCCAGACGTGCAGGCCGTCCTTGGTTTCCACGCACTCGCTGGCGACGCCGGGTCCCATGACTTCGGACAGGCCGTAGATATCGACGGCGTGCATGTCGAAGTCCCGCTCGATCTCGGCCCGCATGGCGTTGGTCCACGGCTCCGCGCCGAAGATGCCGGCGCGGAGCGAGGTGCCGCGCGGATCGACGCCGGCAGCGCGGAAGCCGTCGAGCAGGGCCAGCATGTAGCTCGGCGTGACCATGATGATGTCGGGGGCGAAGTCCTGGATGAGCTGCACCTGCCGCTCGGTCTGCCCGCCGCTCACCGGGATCACCGTGCAGCGGAGGCGCTCCGCCCCGTAATGCGCGCCGAGGCCGCCGGTGAACAGGCCGTAGCCGTAGGCGACGTGCACCCGCATTCCGGGCCGCCCGCCGCCGGCGCGGATGGAGCGCGCCATGACCTCCGCCCACACGTCCAGGTCGGCCTGGGTATAGCCGACGACGGTGGGCTTGCCGGTGGTGCCGCTGCTGGCGTGGATGCGGGCGACCTGCTCCCGCGGCACGGCGAACATGCCGAACGGGTAATTGGCGCGGAGGTCCGCCTTGGCCGTGAACGGGAACCGGGCGAGGTCGGGCAGGTCGCGGAAGTCGTCGGGATGCACGCAGGCCTCGTCGAAGGCCCGGCGGTAGTGCGGCACGTTCGCATAGGCATGGCGCAGCGTCTCGGCCATGCGGCGGCGTTGCAGGGCGGCGATCTCGTCGCGCGACGCGGTCTCGATAGGGTCGAGGTCGCCGGGGCGCGGGGACAGGTCAACCAGCATCGGCGCCCTCCAGCAGCCGGGCGCCGGTGGTGCGGGAATGGCCGCGGAACTCGGCGACGATTTCCTCGCCCGCGGTGACGCGCACGTCATACAGGCCGCTGCGCCCGGCGCGGTGGCGCTCGGCGGCGGTGGCGACCAACCGCTCGCCCAAGGCGGCCGGGCGCAGGAAGCTGATGCTGCAATGACTGGCGACCGACACGGCGCCGCCCGTGTTGCAGGCGAAGGCGAAGGCGCTGTCGGCCAGGGCGAAGATGAAGCCGCCATGGCAGGTGCCGAACCCGTTCACCATGCGCGGCGCGACCGGCATGGACAGGCGGGCGGTGCCGGGTCCCACGTGCTCGATCGTGATGCCGAGGCCCTGGCTAGCCTGGTCCCTCCGCCACATCACGGCGGCGCAGGTCTCGGCGAGGTCTGCCTCCGCCATCACGCCGGGCCGAACCGGGCGGGCCGCTTCTCCAGGAACGCCTGGACGCCCTCGCGGAAGTCGGACGACGCGCCGCACTCCCGTTGCAGGTCGCGCTCCAGGTCGAGCTGCTGGTCCAACGTGTTGTTCCCCGACGCGTTGAGCGCCCGCTTGATGCGCGCAACCGCCCCGGCGGGCTGGGCCGCAAGGAGCGCTGCGACGCGCTCCGCCTCCGGCAGCAGCTCGTCATCCGGCAGGGTGCGCCAGACCAGGCCCCACGCCTCGGCCTGCGCCCCGCTGACGGGTTCGCCCAGCAGCGCCATGCCGCGGGCGCGGGCGTCGCCGGCCAGGCGGGGCAAGGCATGGGTGCCGCCGGCGTCGGGGACCAGGCCGATGCGGACAAAGGATTGGATGAACCGGGCGGACTGCGCCGCGAGCACGACGTCGCAGGCAAAGGCCAGGTTGGCCCCGGCCCCGGCGGCGACGCCCCCCACCGCGCACACCACCGGCAGCCGCGACGCGCGGAGCGCGCGGATCAGCGGGTTGAGCCGCTCCAGCGTGTCGCCCAAATCCTGGCCCGGCGAAACTTCCGCCAAATCTTGCCCGGCACAGAAGCCGCGGCCGGCGCCCAGCAGCAGCACCGCGCGGACGCCGGCGTCGGCCTCCGCCGCCGTGAGCGCCGCGAACAGGGCGGCCATCATCGGCGCCGTCATCGCATTCAGCCGCTCCGGCCGGTTGAGCGTCAGCACCATCACGCTGCCCCGGCGCGCTGCCAGCACGCTGTCGTCCATCCGGCCCTCCGCACCCGTTGGGCAACGATGCGCTATGGGCCGGCTGAGTCAAGGTTCGGCTCGGGCCGCGGCCCTACCCTGTGCAAGCTCCGTCGCGGATCGCTCCAAGCGGGCCGCGCAGGATTGTGCCGACCAGTTCGGATTGACGGTTCGTGCCGGTGCGGATGAACGCGCGCTTGAGCAGGGTTTTGGCGGTGTGGACGCTGATCCCCAGCGCCGTGGCCGCGGTTGGCAGGTCTCGACCCAGCAGCAACTGCAGCGTCAGCCTGGCCTCGGCCGCCGTGAGGCCGTACATCCGCCGGAGCGCCGCGGCCTCGATGCCGACACCCTCATCCAGGTCGGCGATCAGCAGCATCGCCGAGGCATGGCGGTGAACGGCGAAGCTGCCAGGAAGCATGGCCGTCCGAAGCGGCGTCACGAGAACGTCGAACGGTTCCCTGTCGGATGGTCGCGAAAGCCTGACGGAGCCGCCCGCCGCAGCCCGGCCTTCCTCTCGGCCCGCCTGTCGCCCGCTTCTCAAAGCCGCCTCGGCGGCCGACTTGACCAGCGCCCTGAGCCGGCTCGTCTCTTCGGGCCTTCCGCCCAAGAGCAAGCCACCTCGGTTGATCGAAATCCCGTCGGATTTCCGTAGGATGCCCTGAGCCGCAGCGTTGGCAAAGATAACGCGCGCCTGCGCGTCCGTCAGAACGATGCCCGCTTTCAGCTTGTCCAATGCAGCCAGCCCTTCGTGTGCCGCGGCGGCGTGGGCGTCGAGGCGGAGATGGACATGGAGGGCGTGCCGGACGTGCGGCGCGGCGGCCTGCAGGAGCCGAAGGTGCTGCGGGTCGTAATGACGGCTCCGGAACGTCGCGACGGCCGCAAAGCCATCCCCGGCATGGAACAGCGGACAGGCTAAGCCGTCCGCCAGGCCGTCAGGGCGAAGGAACTTGCGATAGATCAGGTCATCGAGCCACTCGCCCAGCGACATGGAGGCACGCGGCTGCAGGACCTGTCCGGGCGGCGCGGAGTTCACCAGGTTGATGTAGCGGTTCGTCTTGGGCGTGCTGTGCTCGGCTTGAACACGGTCCCAATACTCGGGGTTGTATCCAATCGATTTGAGAAGGCTCGCCCCTCCGAGCGGGTCGTATGCCGTGACCACCACCACGCCAGAGCCGCCGACCATCTCGCCCAGTCGCGTCAAGGCGTCATGCCACGCTTCAGGCTCCAGGGCCGCTTCGTGGAATGCATCGATCAGCGTGGCGATGGTCTTGGTGTTCATCGCAAGACGCAGCCCCCGTAATCAAAAGCGCTTCAATCGTCGCGGTCAGCCCATCATTCGCCCGTTTCGTCACCCATTCGGGTGATGACCGCAGCATGAAGCAGCGCTTTAACTGCCAATGCAAGCAGGATCGGCCTCAATGCCGAAGCAAGAGCGTCGACACGTCCCGGGAACAAGCGCCTGGCCTTATCACAAAAAGCAGACCGGAAGATTTTTGTTGATCCTCATGCAGCGGACGCCGGATGCGCGGGTGCATCGGCGTATGAAAGACGGCACAAAAAAGAGGGCAGGATGCGCCAGATCGTTGGGGGCCGCTTGTGCAGAACGGTGCGCTACTCGGCGAATTCAGGTTGCAACGACCCAGCATCCGTAGGCACGTCGTAGCACAATTGCTGAAGTGCCTCGGATTAGCGTCCAATGTACTGTTAAAACTTTCTAAATGAGTCCGAACAGACCCGGAACGGGGCGCGCCATCAAGGGAGACGAGCTTATGAAACATGCAAATCTGCCAAGCGCGTTGCTTTACGCCGCAGCCGTCGTCGCTCCTGCCGGAACTGCTGCATCGCAAGAGAACAAGCAAGGATTGGTGGAACCCAATGCCGGGACTTGGCATACCTGGTCCATCCCCTCGGGATCTGCCGTCTCGGTGCCGGCCCCGCCCGACGAAGCCGCGACGCAAGCAGAGATCAGCGAGGTGAAATCGCGTCAGGCTGCAAGCGCCAAGACGCTGGACCAGATCGCCTACTGGGATCGGGGCTGGCCTGGCTATCGTTGGCAAGAGATCGCCCTTGCAGAGTTGCCGCCGGCTCCGCCAACTTACCTGTGGCGCACAATGGCGCTTGTCAGCGTCGCGATCCATGATGCGACCGTGGCAACCTGGCAGGCAAAGTACCAGTACGCCCGCGCACGCCCCAGCAACTTCGACCCGACGATCCAGCCGGTGGTCGCCGTGCCGCATAGCCCGTCCTATCCTTCGGAGCACGCCGCCGTCGCGGCGGCGGCTGCGGACGTATTGGCGTATGTTTACCCAAACAGCGGGGACGCCCTCGCGCAGCGCGCCCAGGAGGCTGCCCAGTCCCGCATTGCCGCTGGCGTCCAATACCCGAGCGACGTTCAAGCTGGACTGTCGCTTGGGCATCAGATCGGCGCGGCGGTGGTCGCGCGTGCCAAGGCGGATCGTTCAGACACCCCTTGGGACGGGAAGATCGCCACCGGGCCAAATCTCTGGGCGGGAACCAACCCGGTGACACCGATGAGAGGCCTCTGGATACCTTGGGCGCTCACGTCTGCCGACCAGTTCCGGCCGCCGCCTCCCCCAGCGCCAGGGTCCCCCCAGTTGGCCGCCGACTTGGCCGAGTTGAAAGGCTTCCAGCGAACCCCGGCCAGCCGGCGGACAGCATACTTCTGGGCAGTCGTGCCCGAGTTGCGCGAGTGGATCGCGATCACCAACAGGGAGATATTCGAGTCTCGGATGGCTGATGATCCGCCCTGGGCCGCGCGTGCAATGGCCCTGGTCATGGTCGCAAGCAACGACTCCTTCATCGCCTGCTGGGAAGCTAAGTATCATTACATGGCGCCGCGCCCGTTCCAGGTGGACCCGAGCGTTGATATGCTGTTCCCCGCCCCGAACCATCCGTCCTACCCGGCTGCCCACGGATGCGGCGATGGCGCGGCCGAGGCCGTGCTCAGTGACATCTTCCCGCGCGATGCCGATTACTTCAAGCAGCGCGCCGAGGAGGGGGCATGGTCGCGTCTCTGGGCCGGCATCCATTTCCGAAGCGACATCGAGGCGGGCCTGGCGCTCGGTCGTTCAGTCGGTCGGCTTACGATCGAGCGTGCGGCCGACAGCGGGACCAGGAACGCAGCGCGGTAGCCAACGGGCGCCAGTTACGCCACGTCGCGCGCCGGCTTCTCGATCACCTCGCCCAGCCGCTTGCTTAGAAACCGCGTCACCGCCACCTCCTGCGCCGACAGCCCGGCGGTGTCATGCTCCAGCACCGCGTCCGCCCGCGCCTTCAATCCCTCCGCCAAGCTGCCGTCCAGGTAGCCCTCGAACACCGCCGGGTGGATGTAGCACTTGCGGCAGATCGCCGGCGTGTTGCCGAGCCGCTTGGCGACGCTTTCCACCGCCTCCACCAAGGCGCGCTTGGCCTTGGTCTTGGTGTCGTGCACCTCCGCCGCCGCCAGCGCCTCCGCGGCGAGGTTGGTCGCGGCCCAGGTGCGGAAGTCCTTGGCGGTGACTTCCTCCCCCGAGATCTCGTGCAAGTACTCGTTCACGTCGTCGGAGCCGACGCCATGGGTGTCCCCGTCGTGATCGACGAACTGGAACAGGTCCTGCCCCGGCAGGTCGCGGCACCGCTCCACGATCCGGGCCAGGCGGCGGTCGTCTAGGTCGATGTGGTGCTCGACGCCGTGCTTGCCGCGGAAGTCGAACGTCAGGTGCTTGCCCTTGACCCGGGCATGGCGGTTGCGCAGCGTCGTCAGGCCGAAGCTCTTGTTCTGCTGCGCGTATTCCTCGTTGCCGACCCGCATCATGGTCTTTTCCAGCAGCGCCACGATGGCGGCCACCACCTTGCGCTTCGGCAGGCCGTGCAGCGCCAGGTCGTGCCGCACCTGGGCGCGGATGGTCGGCAGCACGCGGCCGAAGGTCAGCATCCTGCCGTACTTCGCCTCGTCCCGCACCTCGCGCCATCGGGCGTGGTAGCGGTACTGCTTGCGGCCCCGCGCGTCGCGGCCCACGGCCTGCAGATGGCCGCGCGGGTCGCGGCAGATCCACACGTCGGTGTAGGCGGGCGGAATCGCGAGCTTGCGGATGCGGTCAAGCGTCCGCTCCTCCGTGATGCGGCTGCCGTCCACGTCGTGGTAGGCGAACCCCTCGCCGTCCCGGGTGCGGCGGATGCCGGGCTTGCGGTCCGACACGTAGCGCAAATGGGCGGCGCGGGCGGCGGCTTCGGGGTCGCTCAGGCTGTCGTCGTCGGCGTCTTGCGGCATCGTTGTTCC
>CAXTUQ010000238.1:0-8562 GCA_964247405.1 uncultured Acetobacteraceae bacterium | reverse complement strand
GCAGCCTTCGCCAGCTATGCCCAACGACTTGCAACTATCTTCGGTTAGAACTCTCCGCAATTTATGGCCTGAGAATGTTAATTGAGGGGTTACAATTTGGTGTCGCCGTTATGTCGGCGCGGCTGTATGGCTAATCTGCAATACTGTGTCATGTGAGATGCGGCAGCCCCAGGTACTCGCGGCTCTGCATCTCCTCCAAGCGTGACGCGGTACGCTCGAAAGCACGGGCGCCCTCCCCCCGCTGGTAAAGCTGGTCCGGCATCGCGTCGGCGCTGGCCACCAGCTTGACCCGGTGGTCATACAGCGCGTCGATCAGCACGATGAAGCGCCGGGCGAGGTCGTAGTTGTCCGGGGACAGCCGGGGCACGCCGTCCAGCACCAGCGCCTGATAGTGCGTCGCCAATGCCAGGTAGTCCCCGGCACCCAGCGGCTGCCCGCACAGCGCGTCGAAGCCGAACCGCGCGACCCCCTGCGCCGCGAGCGGCACCGTGAAGACGCGTCCCGTCACCATCAGCCGCTCCGGCCGGGCCTTGGCGCCCCCGGTCAGCTCATGGAAGGCTGTATCCAGCGCGCGGTCGGCGCGGTCGTCCGCCGGCACGTGCCAGGTCGGCATCCCGCGCAGCCGCTGCCGCCGCCAGTCCCGGCTGCCCTCCATCACCAGCACGTCCAGGTGCTGCTTCAACAGCGCGATGAACGGCAGCAAGGCATCGCGCCCCGGCTGCCCGGCGAACAGGTCGTCCGGCCGGGTGTTGCTGGTGGCGACCACCACCACGCCATGGGCGAACAGCGCCTTGAACAACCGGCCCAGGATGGTGGCGTCGGCGATGTCGTTCACCTGGAACTCGTCGAAGCACAACAAGGAGGCCTCGGCGGCGATGGCGTCGGCGAGCGGCGGGATCGGGTCGTCGGAATGCGGATCGGCCAGGCGGTGCGGGGCGCGGCGCCAGGCGTAGATGCGCCGGTGCGCCTCCTGCATGAACGCGTGGAAATGGACGCGGCGCTTGCGCGGCACGTCGGCCGTGTCGAAGAACAGGTCCATCAACATGCTTTTGCCGCGGCCCACGTCGCCGACCAGGTAAAGCCCGTGCGGGAAATCCTCGGGCATGTCGTCCCGCCGGCGGAACATGCGGCCGAAGAAGCCCGCCGGCGCCGGCGCCTCCGCCTCGTAGCCGCGGAGCCGCGTCCACAGCGCCTGCAAACGCTCGGCGACCAAGGCCTGCGACGGGTCGGTGGCCAACTCGCCTGCGGCCAGCCGGGCGCGGTAGGTTGCAAGCGGCCCGCCGGCAATAGGGGCAAGCGGCCCACCGGCGGCGGCATCTTGGGGCGGGATCATGCGTTGGCTCCGGTGAGACAAATGCGACATTAAAGCCACAGCTCAAAAAATTGCGAGTTAGTAATCAATCTATGGATTAAGCGGGTCGTTTGTCCGAGAATTGCAACTCAAAGGAGAGACGGGCCATGAGAATGGTTTGGGCAGCACTCGCGATGGGCGTGATCCTCGTCGGCTCCGCCGCCGCGGTCGAATACCGCACCCCGGCGGCAAAGCTACTCTTTACCTGCACGGCGGAGGGCTGGATGCGCGTCTCGGCGCGGCTGCCGGAGCCGTGCTGCGAGGGGCGCCTGCGATGCGCGCAGTTCTTGGCGACCGGCGGCGTGCTCAAGGCTGTGCGTGACCCGCGCACGTGACTCCGCCGGGCGAGCGGTTGAACGGCGGGTCGGGTCGGCCTAACTTTGTTGAATGAACGCACTTGATTACGCGGCCCTTGCCGCCGCTCCCATCGGCTCCGACCCGTTCACCCACGTCGTCGTTCCGCAATTCGTCCCGGCGCCCATGCTGGGGCAGGTGGTACAGGGATTGCCGGCGTTGTCCAAGGGCGGGTCGTTCCCGACAGAGGGCCTGCGCCTCGGCGACGCCGCCCGCGCCATGGTCGCCGAGCTCGAAGGCGACCGGTTCCGCACCGCGGTTGCCGAGAAGTTCGGTCTGGCGCTGGACGACGCGCCCGTCATGGTCACGCTGCGCGGCCAATCGCGTGAGAAGGACGGACGCATCCATTGCGACAGCGCGGCCAAGCGGGTCACGGTACTGCTCTACCTCAATCCCGACACGGAAGCCTGGGCCAAGCAGGAAGGCTGCCTGCGCCTGCTGCGCGGCCCCGACGACATCGAGGACTATGCGGTAGAGGTGCCCCCGGTGAACGGCACGCTGCTGGTGTTCCCGAACGGCCCGGCCACCTGGCACGGCCACAAGCGGCTCGTCGGCCGCCGTTACGTCATCCAATTGAACTGGATGACCACGGACGACAAGGCGCGATACGAGCTGCGACGGCACAAGGTTTCGGCGTTCATGAAGCGGCTGACCCGCGCGGCTTAGTCTATTCGCGCTGCAGGATATGGTCGGTGATGAAGCTGCTCAGGCCGCCCGCCACGAAGTCGCGTTTCAACGCGGCCTCATCATACTCGGTGCGGACCCATTCCATGAACGGCAAGCGGCCTTCGGCGTCCGCGGCGTAGCGTAGAAAGAACGCGTCGAGCACGCCGGTGCGTGCCCGGCGCCAGTGGCCGAAGCGCCAGGACAACTGCTTCAACGCCTCCGCCGCCGTGCCGCCCTCAAACATGATGGCGAGGCCGGAGGCCAGGCCGGCCCGGTCGGCGCCGGACTTGCAGTGCATCAGCGCCGGGGTTTGCAGCGTCCGGTAGATGTCGGCGAAGCGCAGGATGCGGTCCCGGTGCGGGGCGCCGCGGCTTTCAAATGCCATGTCGACGTGCACCAGGCCGAGACGGGCCGCAGCGGCGCGCGACAAGGCATCCGACCCGCATTTCCGCTGGCCACGCAGGTTGACCAGGGTGCGCAGGCCGAACCGCCGGGCCGCTGCCGCCAAATGGCCCGGCGTCGGATGGTTTGAACGGTAGAGCCGCCCGGGAATCACCTCGGCGAAGTTGGTCCAAACCGTGCGGAACACGGCGTGATCGACCAAAAGGCTGTCACGCCAAGCGTCAGTGCGGCCGAGCCGTGTGTCCAACGTGCCGTTGAATGCCAATTCGGAGAACCCGTGGAGCGGTCAACCCTTCCGATTGACCAGGAGCTGCTTGATCTCCCCAATCGCCTTGGCGGGATTGAGGCCTTTGGGGCAGGTCTTGGTGCAGTTCATGATCGTGTGGCAGCGGTAGAGCTTGTAAGGGTCTTCCAGCGCGTCCAGCCGGTCGCCAGTGTACTCGTCCCGGCTGTCGGCGATCCAGCGATAAGCCTGGAGCAGCACGGCCGGGCCGAGATAGCGGTCGCCGTTCCACCAGTAGCTGGGGCAGGAGGTGGTGCAGCAGAAGCACAGGATGCACTCCCACATGCCGTCGAGCGCGGCGCGCTCCTCCTTGCTCTGCAGCCGTTCGGCGTCTGGCGGCGGGGGTGTGTCGGATTTCAGCCACGGCTCGATGCTGCGAAGCTGGGCGTAGGCCTGGGACAGGTCGGGCACCAAGTCCTTGACCACGGCCATGTGCGGCAGCGGATAGATGCGGACCGCGCCGTTCACCTCGTCGTGCGCCTTGAGGCAGGCCAGGGTGTTGCCGCCGTCGATGTTCATCGAGCAGCTGCCGCAGATCCCTTCGCGGCACGACCGGCGGAACGTCAGCGTCGGATCGACCTCGTTCTTGATGTAGATCAGGGCGTCCAGCACCATCGGCCCCACCTTGTCAAGGTCAAGCTCGTAGGTGTCGATGTGCGGGTTGGCGCCGTCATCGGGGTTCCAGCGATAGACCCGGAACTCCTTGGTCCGGGTCGCGCCGGGCGCAGCCTTGAAGGTCTGCCCTTGCCCGATCTTGCTGTTCTTGGGCAGCGTGAAGGTGGCCATCTCTGTTTCTCTCGCCTAATACACGCGCTTCTTTGGGGGAAACACGGGAACCTCGTTGGTCAGCGTCTGCATCTTCACCTCACGGTAGCCCAGGTCCACCTTGCCCTGGGGATCGCACCACGCGAGGGTATGCTTCATCCACTCGTTGTCGTCGCGGTCGGGGAAATCATCGTGGGCGTGGGCGCCGCGGCTTTCATGCCGGTTCTCGGCGCTGACCATGGTGGTCATGGCGTTGCCCATCAGGTTATCGAACTCCAGCGCCTCAACCAGGTCGCTGTTCCAGATCAGCGAACGGTCGCTCACCTGCATGTCGGCCATGCCGGACCACAAGCCCTGCATCTTCGACACGCCCTCCTTGAGGCTCTCGCTGTTGCGGTACACGGCGGCGTGCGACTGCATGACCTTCTGCAGCTCGAACCGCATGGCGGCGACCTTGGTGGCGCCGCTGGCGTTGCGGGTGCGGTCGAACCGGTCCAGCGTCGCTTCCCCGGCGCGTGCCGGCAAGGGCGCCTGGCTGGCGCCGGGCTTGATGATCTCGGCGGCCCGGTGCGCTGCGGCGCGGCCGAACACCACGAGGTCGAGCAGCGAGTTGGTGCCGAGCCGGTTCGCGCCGTGCACCGACACGCAGGCGGCTTCGCCCACCGCCATCAAGCCGGGCACCACGGCGTCCGGATCGCGCGCCGTGGGGCGCAGCACCTCCGTGCGGTAGTTCGTAGGGATGCCGCCCATGTTGTAGTGCACGGTCGGCAGCACCGGGATCGGCTCCTTGGTCACATCGACGCCCGCGAACACCTTGGCGGTTTCGCTGATGCCCGGCAGGCGCTCATGCAGCAGCTCGGCGCCCAGGTGCTCAAGGTGCAGGTGAATATGATCCTTGTTCGCACCCACGCCCCGCCCGGCGTTGATCTCCAGCGTCATGGAGCGGGACACCACGTCGCGGCTGGCCAGGTCCTTGGCGGTCGGCGCGTAACGCTCCATGAACCGCTCGCCCTCGGAGTTGGTGAGATACCCCCCCTCCCCACGCGACCCCTCGGTGATCAGGCAGCCGGAGCCGTAGATGCCGGTCGGATGGAACTGCACGAACTCCATGTCCTGCATGGGAATGCCGGCGCGGATCGCCATGCCGTTGCCGTCGCCGGTGCAGGTATGCGCGCTGGTGCAACTGAAGTAGGCCCGGCCATAGCCGCCCGTGGCCAGCACGACGCTTTGCGCGCGGAAGCGGTGCATGGAGCCGTCCTCCAGGCACCAGGCCATCACGCCGCGGCAGGCCCCCTCCTCGTCCATAATCAGGTCGAGGGCGATGTACTCGACGAAGAACTCAACCTCATGCTTGAGGCTCTGCTGATACAGCGTGTGCAGGATCGCATGGCCGGTGCGGTCGGCGGCGGCGCAGGCGCGCATCGCCGGGGTCTTGCCATAGTCCTTCATGTGCCCGCCGAACGGGCGCTGGTAGATGCGGCCATCCTCCGTCCGGCTGAACGGCACGCCGTAATGCTCCAACTCATAGACGGCCGGGATCGCTTCACGGCACATGTATTCAATGGCGTCCTGATCGCCCAGCCAGTCCGACCCCTTCACGGTGTCGTACATGTGCCAGCGCCAATCGTCCTCCCCCATGTTGCCCAGCGCCGCGCCGATGCCGCCCTGCGCCGCGACCGTATGGCTGCGGGTCGGGAACACCTTGGTCAGGCATGCGGTCCGCAGCCCGGCGGCGCCCATCCCCAGCGTCGCGCGCAGCCCGGCGCCGCCCGCGCCCACCACGACGACATCGTAGGTATGGTCGATGACATTGTAGGCCCGTGCCGACGGCATGGTGATCGCGTTCATGTGGCTCGCCTCGGAAGAGATATCTGTCGATATGGCGTCGCGCGCAGATTAGGCCAGACGCCGCTTAGGCCAGCGCCAGCTTCAGCACCGCAATGCTGGCCAGCAGCCCGAGCACGAGTGATGCCGCCTTGGCGCCCAGGATCATCAGGGTCATCTGCCACTTGTTAGAAACGTAATCCTCGCAAACGACTTGCAGGCCCAAATGCATGTGGTGAAACGTGATGGCGATCAGCACCAGGAGCAGCGTCGCGTTGATGGGATTGCCGGCCCACGCCGCAACGGCGGGCTGTGGCGCACCCACCAGATGCAGCATCGCATAGATGAACCACAGCGTGAGCGGCACCAGCGCGATGCTGGTAATCCGCTCGACCCGCCAATGCTCGACCCCCGAGTGCCCGGCGCCAACGCCGCGGGCCCGGCCGAGTTGGCTGCGGCGCACGTCGATGGAAATGTCTTCCCGCATAAACTCAGCCCCTCACAGCAGCCAAAGGCCGACGGCCCAGACCAGCACGCTGCTGACCGCGGTCGCGATCACCACGGCCCAGCCGCTCGCGTAGGTCTGCGGCAGGTCGAAGCCGAAGCCGGCGTCCCAGGCCAGATGCCGGATGCCGTTGAAGAAGTGGAAGAACAGCGACACCGTCCAGCCGAACAGCACGAACAGCCCGACCGGCGAGGCGATGAAACCCTGCACCGTGGCGAACGCGCCCGGCCCGCTGGCGGCGGCAACCAGCCACCACACGAGCAGCAGGGTGCCTACGGAAACGGCGATCCCGGTCACGCGGTTCATGATCGACAGGATCGACGTCATCTGCGGCGCGTAGATCTGCAGATGCGGCGAAAGCGGGCGGCGCACCGTCTTGCCGTCGCTGGTGTACGCCACCATCAGCGCGTCCCGGACATCCTTCATAATGCAGCCATGGGGTGGTCAGCTCCGAGCGATGAGTGTCGGCATGTTCCTATGGCTTGAGGTGGGCGGGGTCAACGGACCGTCAACCGAGGGCCGCTTTCGCCACAGCTAGGCTGCGGCTTCGGCCGGCGGGCGGGGCCGAACACCACGACGCGCGGGGGATCTTCGTCCAACGCGTCTGGATCGAGGCTGACCCGATCCGCGGCGCTCCCCGGGCGGAAGCGCAGGTAGTTGAACGGATCTGTATCGGCTTCATCGGGCAGAAGTACGGCGCAGCCCAGGCGGTCGGCCAAGGCTTGCATCACAGCCCCGTCGTCCACCCGCTCCACTGCCGCAGGGTCGCGAAACAGGAACAGCGTCGCCAGCAGCCGTGCCCCGCCGCGTGCGGGTCGAATCTCAGCCACGACCTCGTATCCCTCCACCCATGCGGGCCACCCGTCGGGCGTGTCTGCCACGGCTGCGACCTGCACCGCGCCCACGTCCAAGGCGCCTGCAAGGCCACGGGCCAGGCCTACGATGCCCACCTCTGCTTCAACGAACACGGTACGCCAGATCGTCATTGGCCCCTCGCTGCGCGCTGCGCTTCAACATGGCTTAGACTTCTGCATAGTCAGCCTGTCCGTCCGCGTTCAAAGGAGCAGGTCCAGACACCGCGACATGTGGAGGGCGTTCGTCCAGCCCATCCGGGTCAAGTTCGACCTTGTCTGGGGCCGCGCCCGGCCGAAAGCGAAGATAGATGGGTAGGCTGAGCACGGTTTCGTCCGGAAGCAGCACCGCGCAACCGAGCCGGTCGGCCAGGGCCTGCAGAACCGTCCGGTCATCCAATTGATTAAGCATAGCTTGGTCGCGCAAGACGAACAGTGCTGCCATCATGCAACACTGTCCATATGCCGGCCAGATCTCGACGCGCATGTCGCAAGGCGTGTCCGACCACATCCCGCCGCCCCGTTTAATTTCGATGAGCTTTCTGGGCGCGACGAGCGCATCGGCCAAGGCCGCAGCAAGAGCTTCGTCGCCAATGCAGTTTTCGATGAAGATATCGCGCCAAATCGTCATGATGCCCTCAAGTGTCGCGCCGCTTGACGCTGCTCAGGCGAGATGCCTTCCCGATCCAACATGCTTTCGGCCTCAGGGGTCTCACCCAAATCGTTATAGATGCCTAACGCCCGGGACGTGCCCCGGTCGACGGTCACGAAGCCGGGTCCTTGAACGGGATGAATGGTGCCGCCTTGGTGCACTTCGTAGTAGCGCCCGTTGACGACGTAGTATAAGGCCCGTCGTGCATCGCGCGGCCCTGGCGTATGGCCTGGATGTCGGGGCGAATATCTGTGCCGCGCAAGACAACGGTGTTCTTTAGTCTGCGCACAGATCCCATTTTGATGCGGTCGACATAATGGCGGTTCGCCGGCATCTCCGCGTTCTCTACGGGCGCTGCCGGCTTGAGCCGGCCTGTCGCGTTAGGCGGCAGACTCTGGCCGGCCGGATCGGGTGCCTGTCCGCTGGGGGCGGCCGGACGAGGAGCGGCCGGGCTGCTGGGCATCACCGGGGCAGGTGGTTGCCCGGTAGGTGCTGCACCGGGTGCCGCTGGCCGCGCGGGCGGCGATGGTTGCGGGCTTGCCGTCCTTGGGGCCGGAGGGCTGCTTCCTGCGTCCGGGCGTCCCGGGCTGAAGGGCAATGCGCCTGCCCCGGGCGGGATGCCAGGCACATGCAAGGGGTCGATCCTGCCGTGTTCGATCTCCTCCCTTTCTTCTTCAGGGGTTTCCTCACCCAAGTCCTTGCGCAGTTCGCGAAGCGGGTCGTCCTTGCCGTCGGCTTTGCCGCTGGCAAGCATGAAGCCGCCGTTGCTGGTCCTGGGGGTTCCGGTGCCCGCGCCGCTCCAGTTCGGGGGATTGTTGCCGCCCAGGCTACCCCGCCCAAGTCAGCATCCGTGCCGTTGGCGTCCGGGCTGTCGCCCCGCAACGCCGCCGCCACCGCGGCCCCCACCGC
>CAXTUQ010000237.1:5259-8594 GCA_964247405.1 uncultured Acetobacteraceae bacterium | reverse complement strand
CGCGCCGCAGGAGATCGGCTCCGACATCGTCAGAACAAGGCTGACAGGACACTAGGGCCGGGACGCACCGAACCATGACCGACGTATCTGTTGAAACGAAACTGGGTCTGCATCGGCGCGCGCCAACGGCGCGGTCCTTGGACGACGATCCCTGGTAGGGGCAGGACCAGCACTACTGACAGTGACCGCCGGCACAGCTGACCAAGCGCCGGATGTGGATTGTGCAATCATCCTGGCCTGTGCTGAGTTCGAAGCCCTTGAACGACGGTTCGGGGCAACGCCGTTCGACTTGCAGCCGGGGACCGCAGCGGAACGCGCCGCGTCCGCAGAACGAGATTGCCTAATTGAGGCGCAGCGGGCCTGCCTCGACCGGATCTGCCCGATCGGGCCGACAACCATCGAAGGCCTGCGCGCCATCGCCAGATCCGCAATCGTTTCCGAGCCGGAACTGGCGGGAGCCGACCAAGTCGATGGCTTCACCGCTGATCGTCTCATCTCGGCAGTCTTGCGCGGCCTCGCCTTACGTACTGGGACTTGATCGTGCCGGCCAGAACAGGCCCGCATCATATGCGGCCACGACAGACAGGCTGTCTTGCGCTTGGTCGTGAGCCGGGCGGCGATGCGACAACCTCAAGCCTCGACCGCGATCAAGGCTGCGACGACGTCCCCGGCATGGACGCCGATCCCGTCCGCCACCTCCAGGAACTCGACGACGTCGAGGCGCCGTTCGCCGCTCTCGTACTTGGAAACGTAGGACTGCGGCCGGCGCAGTCTGTCGGCCAGCTCCACCTGGGTCAGGCCAGCGGCCTGCCGCGCCTCGATGAGCAGGTGGCAAAGGCGCGCGTATCGGGGTGAAAGGCGGGAGCGCGACATGCCATACGTGGGTTGTGCGATGCCGGGCATAGGAGACAGCTTGCATGTATCCCAAAACAGGATAGGCTGATGGCCTGACCTCGCCATGCATTCCGAGGACCGCCGACCAGCCTGCCGCACTCCCACCTTCGTCCGAGCCGAACCCTCAAGCCTGACGCTTCGCCGGTGTCGCCGACGTGCTCGTCGCCTCCCCTCGCGGACCCTGCCGCGTGCCGCCCTGTCGGCTTGCCCGTCTTGTGCACGACCTCGTTGAACTCCCAGCCTCCGGACGTTGCCGATGGACGCCAAGGATCACCCGGTCGTCTCCGTGCTGGGCGACCAGCGCCGCTTCATGGTGCCGATCTACCAGCGCCGCTATGGCTGGGGAGAGGCCCGCCTCGCGCCGTTCTGGGACGATGTGGTCGCCAAGGCGGAAGAAGCGTTGGAAGGCAAACCCCGGTTCAGCCACTACATGGGCGCGCTGATCCTGGCGCCGGGCGGCGACGGCTTCACCATCGGCGCGACGCCGCGCGTCCAGGCGGTCGACGGCCAGCAGCGCCTGACCACCTTCCAGCTGTTCCTGGCCGCGCTGCGCGAGGTCGGCGACACGCTGGCCGGCCCTGAGTTCCGCTCGGTCATCAGCAACTACCTTTATGTCACGCTTATGCACGGCGACACGGACGCCGACGCGCGCTTCAGGCTCGTGCCCACGCCGGAGGACCGGCCGGTGTTCCACCTGATCATCGAGTCCGGCCTGGCGGGCGTGCGGGCCAGGCACCCGGGATGGTTCTTCCAGAACGGCAACCCGAGGGGGCCGTCGCCCCACGCGGTCCAGGCACTGACCTTCTTCGTGGACCGGATCGGGACCTATGCCCAGTTCGGCTTGCTGGACGACGACGCCGAGCCTGCGCCGGCCGCGGACGAGCCTGCCGAGGCGTCACGCCGACGGTTGCAGGCTTTGCTTGAGGCCCTGCTGAACCACCTCAAGCTGGTCGTGATCACCTTGTCCGAGACCGACGACGCCCAGGCGATCTTCGAGTCGCTGAACAGCCAGTCCGAGCCGCTGCTCGCCATGGACCTGGTGCGCAACAACATCTTCCACCGCGCGTCCGCCCAGGGCGAGTCGGTGGAAGCGTTGTTCGAAGACAAGTGGCGGCCGTTCGACCAGGACGCCGAGTTCTGGAAGGCCGACTCGCCCCGCGCCAAGCCCAAGCGCCCAAGGATCGACCACTTCCTCAGCCACGCGCTCACCGCGCAAACGGGTGAGAAAACGTCCTTGCGCGAGCTCTACGCCGAATACCGTGCCTTCACCCGGCCGAAGGGCAAGCCACGTTTCGATATTGTCGAAGCGGAACTCGACGCACTGATCGTGCACGCGCCCATCTACCGCACGCTGGAGGTCGGCGGTGGCGACGAGGCGCCCTGGCGCGCTTGGGCGCCAAGCTGAACGTGTGGGCAGTCTCCACCGCGTACCCGCTGGTGTTCCGCATCGCCGCCTCCGACGCCGACCCAGCCGAGAAGGTCCAGCTCTACGCTCTGATCGACTCCTACCTCGTGCGCCGGGCGCTTTGCGGGCTGACGCCCAAGGCCCTGAATAAGACCGTCGCCCGGCTGGCCGGGGCCATGATCAAGGACGGCGTGTCAGTCGGAGCCTTTGCCCTGGCATTCGCGGGCCAGCGTGGCGACAGGGTCCGCTTTCCCGCCGATGCGGAGTTCCGCGCCGCGATCCGCAACAAGCCGGTTTACGACCTGATCCGGCGCAAGGAAAGGATCGCAGACGTACTCTGGGACCTGGAATGCGCGTCGCGGGGCAAGTATTCGGTCCAAACGCCAAGGCCGGCGGAGCTGTTGGTCGAGCACATCTTGCCGCAAGCGTGGATGGCCCACTGGTCCCTGGGCGATGGCCGGACCGCTCCCGCCGATAAGCTGACCGGCGCGGACGAGGCCATGCTGGCCGGCATCCATGTGCGGGAGGCCGCGCTGCAAACACTCGGCAATCTCACCCTGATCACCGTGCCCGGCAACGGGACGGCGTCGAACCGCGCATTCGGCGACAAGAAGCTTTGGCTCAGGAAGAGCCTGCTCGCGCTCAATCTGTCGATCATTGAACACGCGACCTGGGACGAGGCGGCCATCACGCAACGGGCGGATGCCCCGGCCGACCTGGCCATCGCAGTGTGGCCCGGACCCGGCCTGCCATGACGGGCACCAAGGCCCGGCATAGAGTGTCGGCGGTGGCCGAGACCGTGGACGGCGGTCGTTCCTCGCTCTGCTGAGCGGGTACACGATCGTGGCCGACGAAAGCCTCGGCCGCATGATGCCGAGGCGCGGCGCGCAGGCGGCCAAACAGGCGGACGATAGCATTTCGCTGAGGCAAAGGAGCAACCCATGACCGAGACCGAGGACACTGGGCCGGCGCATCCCGAGGTGGTGCGCCGTGTGGGCTATGAAGGGATCTGGCCCGCGGGCAAGCCGTTCCCGCT
>CAXTUQ010000237.1:0-5249 GCA_964247405.1 uncultured Acetobacteraceae bacterium | reverse complement strand
ACGCCGCTCGAAGCCTGTACGTGAGGCAGGGCTGGGCCGTGCGGCCCGCCGGCGGCATCGACACCGACCAGGTCGGGGCGATGCCCGGCAAGATCGAAGGCGGCGCCGGCTGGGTCTGGCTCTGGCAATCGTAGCCTCCCGGCCGTTCACCCGAGGGTCCCCGCATGCCGCTGCTCATCGGCGCGTTGGCAGCACTGGCGGTCGGCGCCGCCACGCTGGGCAGCGCGGCCGGCGCCGCCGTTGCCTTCGTCTGCGCAACGGCCGCGGCCTCCCTGTTCCTGCCGGTGGTGGCGCCGGACTTCGTCGACGTGTGGGTCCTGGCGATGGCAACGCTCATTCTTGGCGGTGGCGCGGCCGCATGGACCCGGCGCCGACAGGACCGCGGCTCTCGGCCGCGTCGGGCGGCGATCCTGACCCTGGCGGCGGCTCCGGCCCTGCTTGCCGTGCTGGCAGTGGCAAGCTTCGTCTCGACCGCAAGCCTGTTCCGGGCCGGCGCCTACGCCGCCCTGATCGGCCCGGTCGACACCGTGGCGTTCTCCCAGGCCATCCAGCGCCTGGACACCACCGGCCGCTTGGTGGCCTCCGACCGGACCGTCATCGACCAGGAGACGGTCCGCCTGGTGGATGCCGGCGTTGCCGAGCGGCGCGCCCAGGAGCTGCTCGGCCGCGACCCGGAGTTCGGCAGCACCTACCGGCTCGGCTTCATGCAGCTGACCCGGCGCGAGGGGCACCTGGTGTTCGCAAGCCCCCTCGAGTTCACCGGCCTGTTCCGCTGGCGGTCGAGCGACGGCGCACCGGCCTACGTCTGGATGGACGCGCACGACGCCCGCCGTGCCGCGCTGGTCAAGGAGATCGGCGGGGAGCCGGTGCGCCTGCGTTGCCTCGGGAGTGCCTACTTCGGCAGCAACCTCCAGCGACTGGTGTGGGCCAGCGCGCCGGCCACCGCGACGACCGACTACGCCTTCGAGATCGGCCCGGGCGGGCCTACTGTAATTGCTCACCCGCCTCACGCCTGCTCAGGCGGAGCCGCAGGTCGTCGTGGACGGCGTGGTGGCGCGGATGGCGACCGAGGTGGTGGACGGCAACACGGTCTGCTGGCTGGCCTTCGAGAAGCCCGGCGCCGTGTTCAGCGCCTCCGGCCGCCTCGGCCCGCAGATGGCGCTCACCCGTCCCGGCGACAGGCTGCACGTGACCGCCCAGGGGCCGGAGGGCGGCGTGCTGACGATCACCGCCGTGGACAACCCGACCGTCCTGCCTGCGGGCGTCCGATGAGTGCCGGCTTGATCCGCCGAGCGGCGGCAGGTTTGGCCGTAGTGAGCAGTGGCAGGAAAGGAGAGACGGATACCGAACATCAGTGTTGCGCCGGGGTCAAGCCTGGTCGGACGTGGCGACCGCGTTGTGATCAACATCTTCGGTGATCCGACGCGCATCGCGCGTTTGCTCGGCCTGGACATTGACCTGCCGGACCCCGACAACGTGGATCCGGACTGTTGGCTGCGCGAGCATGCCGATGGTGGATACAAGCGGCGCGTCGCGGACAAGATCGCCGACCCATGGTGGAACGGGGACCCGGACTGGGCTTTGTTGAAGCGCCTCCCTTGGGGAGAAGTCTGGTTCGACATCGAGGAGGGCATCAAGCTTTTCCTGGTGGCAGCCGACATCGTCCATGCCTTGGAGCTGATCGATGCGCCGCGCGCCCGCGGCATCGCGCTGTCGGACGAAAACGACGGGAGCCTCGTTTGGGTCACGCCAACGCGGTTCGGTGACGGCAACTTGGAGCGCATCGGCGCTCACATGGACGCGGCAGGGTTGGTGCAGGGCCCCAACGAGACAATCTGGGTTCTGCCACTGAACCACCATCAAGGGTTGGCCCGAAAATGACCCTGGTAGGCCGAATGCTCGTGATGCGGCCCCTTAAACACCCGTATCACCTTGTGGAACTCGGCTCGCCGCAACGCGGGGACGGTTGCACTGATCGACGTCGACCGGCGGTTTTGAGACGAGGCCTCGTGGAAGATGGCCGACCGCTCACGTCAAACCAAGAACCAAGACACCTCGGAGAAAGCCCTTTCACCTTTCTCCTCCAACAGCTTCCGCGCCATCTCCCTCTTGGCTTGGTGTCTTGCGGACATCTCTGATCGTCCTGTCGGCGCGGGAGGCGGCTACTTCATTTATGCGATACATGAACAAACCGAGAGCAACCGCGCCGGCACCTATGAGCACCAAAACGATCATCGGCGACGTCGTCATGCTCTCAGCCTCCGAAGCATGGCCCTGACCAACATTTGAAAGATCAGCGCGATAAAGAAACATTCTCCTGACATCTTCCCCAGCAGAGTGGGGTTGGCCGCATGCACGCTCCCTGGGGCGAGAATGCCAATCACGGGGGTCGCTACGTCCGCCATGAATATGCTCGCCACCATGGCAGGGCACGTTGGGAAAGGTCTGCGATGATCGGTCACTCCTTGACGAACATTCACCCCGACGAACCTAGGACGATGGTCCCGTCGTCTTACCCCGAACCCCAAGCCGTCTGCGGCGGGCCGGGCGGGACGCAAGCCAAACAAGGAGGAACGAACGGCCTCTCCAACTCTCGACCCGACCGCCCGGCCCGACATCGTCGTCCCGGACGCCGGCCCGCTGATCCACTTGGCGCAGGCCGGCGCCCTCCACCTCCACGAGGTGGGACGCGCCGTGATCCTGGTCGACATCGTCGCGGACGAGGTGACGCGCGACCCGGCGAAGCCCGGAGCGCAGGCCCTTGCCCGATGGATTGAGGACGGCAGGCGCCCAGGAAGCAACGCGCCCGTCAGAGTGGCGGAAACGGATGCCGGACGCGCCATCGCGCTGGCGCGCGTTGCGGACCCGGCCTTCTCCATGCGAAACGGGGGTGAGAACTCCATTGTCGGTTGGCTGGTCGAGACCGTGCGGGGAACCGACACGGCGACCATCGTGGTCCACGAGAACGGGAGGGTGCCGCATGTCCTCGCCGCCCAAGCGCTCGACGCCGATGTCGACGTGATCACGACGCAGACGTTCCTCGACCTCGCGGAGCGGCGCGGGCTAATCACGTCCGCGGCCGAAGCCTGGCAGGCCGCCGTTCCGAACAGTGGCGAACCGGGCGGCGGCGGTGTTCAATGGACCACCCCGGTCAGCAAGGTACCATTGCGGGAAGGAGCCTGACGTGTTCGCCACCGCCTACGTGGTCCTGCCCTTTGCCGACACCCCGCCTGCGGACGCAATCCGGGCGTCGCTCGCCCCCTTCCAGCGGGGCGGGCGCGGCCAGGTGCCGGATGACTGGCTCGCCTTCCACGACGAGACGGAAGGGCTGCGATGCGTGCACGAAGCGAGGCTCACGTTCACCGACCACGGCAAGGGCGGACTGCAGGTCGGAGGTGACGACCAAGCCCTTTGGTATGTCGAGACCACGAAGGTGCGGGACGAGATGCGGCGGCGCGAACTCCGGCGCTGGAGCGTGCGCTTCGCGGACATGATGGACCTGGACACGTTCCACGATTGTTTCAGCTCCCGTCTGGAGCGCCACTCCGTGACGGGCGACTACGGGCGCTGGCTCAACCCGCTCGGGCGCTGGGACTGGTGGGACCTGGGCGGGCGCTTCGACGGGCGCATCATCGGCGAGCCGCGGCGCGGCGCGGGACGCGGCGTCGCCGCCGTGTCGTCCGGCGAGAGCCGGGGCCGCTCGGTTCTCGCCAACCTCGGGGACCAGCTCGAGGCGGCCCTGGACCAGGCTCCCGCGGCCGCGTTCGACGTGCTGAGCGACCGCAACGTCGAGCTCGTGGCGACCCTGCTGGCGGACGCACGGGCCGGCCGGGAGCACGCATACCCTGGCGCGCTCGTGTTGCCGCCCGGCACGGCCGAGGACCGCTTGCGCTGGCTGGGCACCTGGCCGGAGCCCGGCCCTGCGGAGGCGTTCGCCTCCTTCGGCCTGCCGCCCGAGGCGGGCTGGCCAGCGGTGGCCGAGGCAGCCTACGCGCGCTTCGAGGACCATTGGGCGGCGGGGGTAGCGTACCACTTCTGATCGGCCCGTGGCGGCGGAATGCTCGACGTCGATGCCATGCAGGTTTGGCCAGGGCCTGTTCGACCGATCAAACCGGACCGGGTTCCGTGGCCACGTGACGGCGCAGCCGCGGCAAGCAACGAGGAGCGCCGTGCCAGAACGCTGGAGATCGGCCTGTGCGAGCCTGTTCCAGTGGGAGACGTGACCCATGCCAGCCACCATCGATCCGACCTGGGACATGCCGGTCATCTGCCTGGCCATCGCCGTCACCGGCGTCACTTGGGCCAAGGTGCCGGTCCGCACCCACAACTGCCGTCGCGGAACGGGCCCGACCAAGGCGGTGTCACGTCGAATCCTGCGCCGGAAGGCTTGGTCGGCCACCACGTTTGCATGCTGACGCGACATGCCGGCATGGTCCGGATGCTGCACACACTGCGGCCGTTCGCGGTGGCGATGGCCGGGAGCGGCAAGTTCGACCCGCTCGACGGCTGATCCCGGCCCACCGGAACGAGGGGCGATGCCATGAATGAGGACCAGGACAACGCAGACCAGCGGGAACCGACGGTGTGCCGGCTGCCCGGCACCTTAGCTACGTCACAGGAGCAGCGGACCAGCCGGGAACGGCACGGCGACGGCGAGCTCATCCGGTTGGACGGCATCCCGCACGAGGCGTCGGGCTGCCTGCTGCCGAACGGGACCGTGACCAGCGCACGGTGCCTGACCAGGCAGGCAGGCCTTGCGGACGACGACTTGGTGTGGAGCCGGCCCGTCACGCCGGGCGAACCGCTCCGACGCCGCGGCCGGCTGCGGATCGAGCCCGAAGCGCTCCGCTTCGCCGACGAGATCGGGGCGGACGCTCCGAGGCTCGCTGCGGGCGAGGCGCCTCCCGCCGACCTGGAGCGCGATCTGGCCATGTCCGCCCGGATGCGCGCCCTGGCGGGGGGAGAGCGACCTGTTCGCGCATCTGCTTTACGCCGCGCTGTGCAGCACGGCCTGGCGGCACGAGGGCACCGGCCGGCACTGGCGTGCCAGTTGGCGCGGCGCCGGAAGCGTCGTGGCGGGACTCCGGGGCGGTGGGGATTACCTGGACTGGTACTGCGGCGGGGACGAGGCCACGGTGGACGAGCAGGTGCTTGCCGAGCTGCGGCGCCTGGGATGGGATCTGCTCCAGGCTGACGATGCCGGGCCGGGCTGAGACGGGGAGGGCGGGCCTGCTGCTGCGCCGCATCCG
>CAXTUQ010000236.1:0-8615 GCA_964247405.1 uncultured Acetobacteraceae bacterium | reverse complement strand
GTGAGCGCCGCCGGGCTGGAGCTGCTGGCCTCCTTGCGGCCCGTCCACCCCGCCCCCTCCGTGCTGCGCATCAGCCAGGATCGCGTGCTGGAGAAAAGCTTCCTAGCCGACGCCGGGGTGCCGACGGCGCCGTGGCGGGCAGTGGATGCGTTGCCCGGCCTCCATGCCGCCGTCGAGGCGCTGGGCCTGCCGGCCGTGCTGAAAACCACCCGGCTCGGCTATGATGGCAAGGGACAGGCCGTGCTGCGGGCGCGGGAGGACATCGCCTTCGCCTGGGCGGCGCTCGATCCCAAGCCCTTGGTGCTTGAAGGCTTCGTCGATTATGCCTGCGAGGTCAGTGTCATCGTCGCCCGCGGGGCGGACGGCGCCGGAACGGTGTTCGACGCCATGGAGAACCGGCACCGCGACGGCATCCTCGACCTCACCCTGGCGCCGGCCCGGGTGGCGCCGGGCACGGCGGCCGAGGCGCAGCGCGTGGCCTGGCGCGTGGCCGACACGCTGGACCTGGTCGGCCTGCTGGCGGTGGAGATGTTCGTGGACCCGTCCGGGCGCGTGCTGGTCAACGAGATCGCGCCGCGTCCGCACAACTCCGGCCATTGGACCATCGACGCCTGCCCGGCGAGCCAGTTCGAGCTGCACGTCCGCGCCGTCGCCGGCCTGCCGCTGCCTCCCGGGCGGCGGCATGCGGACGCCGTGATGAAGAACCTCGTCGGCCCGGAAGAGACGGCGCTGTGGCCGCAGGTCGTCGCGACCCCCGGCCTGATCCCGCACCTTTACGGCAAGGCGGAGGCCCGGCCCGGACGCAAGATGGGCCACGCGACCCGGCTGTTTCCTTTGGATGGCCTGCCGGACGACGAGGGCATCCGCCGGGCGCTGGGCTGCCTCGCGCCCGACTGATACGCCACAACTGACCCGTGCCCCGGCTTGTCGTCCGGCGGGTCCGGTGCGATTGTCTGGCGAAAGGCGACCGGCCCGGCTTGGGCCAGCAACACGAGGACCGCATGGCCAAAATCAAGGTAGCAACTCCCGTCGTCGAGCTCGACGGCGACGAGATGACGCGCATCATCTGGGGCTTCATCAAGGACAAGCTGATCCTCCCCTACCTCGACATCGACCTGAAATACTACGACCTCGGCATCGAGTACCGGGATCAGACCGACGACCAAGTGACGGTCGATGCCGCCAACGCCATCAAGCAATACGGCGTCGGCGTGAAGTGCGCGACCATCACGCCGGACGAGGCCCGGGTCACGGAATTCAAGCTGAAGAAGATGTGGCGCAGCCCGAACGGCACGATCCGCAACATCCTGGACGGCACGATATTCCGCGAGCCGATCATCTGCAGCAACGTGCCCCGCCTGGTGCCGCACTGGACCCAGCCCATCGTCATCGGACGCCACGCCTACGGCGACATCTACCGCGCGACCGAGCGCAAGATCCCCGGACCTGGCAAGGTCACGCTGACCTACCACCCGCCCGGCGGCGAGCCGGAAGTCATGGACGTGTTCGACTTCAAGGGTCCCGGCGTCGCCATGGGGATGCACAACACCCGCGCCTCCATCGAGGGCTTCGCCCGCGCCAGCTTCAACTACGGCATCGCGCGCAATTATCCCGTATACTTGTCCACCAAGAACACGATCCTGAAGGCCTATGACGGCATGTTCAAGGATGTGTTCCAGGAGGTCTTCGATGCCGAGTTCGCGGCCGAGTTCAAGAAGCTTGGCCTCACCTATGAGCATCGCCTGATCGACGACATGGTCGCCAGCGCGCTCAAGTGGAACGGCGGCTATGTCTGGGCTTGCAAGAACTACGACGGCGACGTGCAGAGCGACATCGTGGCGCAGGGCTTCGGCAGCCTGGGCCTGATGACCAGCGTTCTGATGAGTCCGGACGGCAAGACGGTCGAGAGCGAGGCCGCGCACGGCACGGTGACGCGGCACTACCGCGAGCACCAGAAAGGGCGGGAAACCAGCACCAATCCCATCGCCTCCATCTTCGCCTGGACCCGCGGCCTGGCCTATCGCGGCCGGTTCGACGGGACGCCCGATGTCACCGCCTTTGCCGACACGCTGGAGCGCGTGTGCGTTGAGACGGTCGAGAGCGGCGCCATGACCAAGGACCTCGCCAGCCTGATCGGCAAGCAGCAGCCGTGGCTCAACACGCAGAACTTCCTGGACCGCATCGACGCCAACCTGCAGACGGCGATGGCGATATCGAAAGCCGCCTGATCCGCGGCGCCGGCCGACTCAGCGAACACCTTCGACAAGGAATGCCCATGGACGGACTACAAGGTTTGGCGAGCTATCCCCTGCCCCGGCGCGGCGTGGTGATGACCGGGTTGATCAGCGGGTTCACGCTCGCGACCACCCGGGTGGAGGCGCAGGCGATCCACACCGACGCGGCCGGCCTTGTTGCCGGGGAAACCACCGTCCCGACCGACAAGGGCGACCTGCCGGCGTATTTCGCCCGACCGGACGGCGCCGGCCCGTTCCCGACCGTGCTGGTCATCGAGGAAATTTGCGGCGTCCACGAGTATATCAAGGACACCTGCCGACGCTTGGCGAAAGCCGGGTATCTCGCCGTGGCGCCGGAGTTGTACGCGCGGATCGGCGACCTTTCGAAGATGACCGACGTGAACGCCATTATTCGCGACGTGATCAGCAAGACGCCTGACGACCAACTGCTGCGGGACCTGGACGCGACGGCGACTTGGGCGGCGGCCAACGGTGGCGACCCCAAGCGGTTGGTGGTGACCGGCTTCTGCCGAGGCGGCCGGGATGTGTGGCTGTATGCGGCGCATAACCCTGCCTTGAAGGCCGCCGTGGCATGGTATGGCCCGGTCGGCGGCACCCCGTCCAGCATCCAGCCGCACAATGCGGCGGACGTCGCGACTGAACTCAAGGCTCCACTCCTGGGCCTGTATGGCGGGCAGGACGCGGGCATTCCTGTGGCCGAGGTAAAAGCTGCCGCGGCGAAAGCCGCCAGTGCGGGCAAGACCGTGCAGATCCACGTCTTCGACGACGCCCCGCACGGCTTCCACGCCGACTACCGGCCGAGCTACCGCAAAGCCGATGCCGAAGCAGGTTGGCAAGAAATGCTGCAGTGGTTCAGCAAATACCTCGCCTGATCAGCGCGGGCGGTATCGCCGGGCGATGCGGGGCTAGGCAGCCAGCATCGCCCGGATAACGTCGAACGCCTCCGGCACCGCATCGGCATTCGGCCCGCCGGCCTGCGCCAAGTCAGGCCGGCCCCCGCCGCCGGTGCCCCCCAGGGTGCGGCTTGCGGCACGCACCAAATCCACGGCGCTGAAGCGGGGCAGCAGGTCCGGCGACACCCGGACCACGAGGCTGGCCCGGCGGTCCGCCGTCGAAACCGCCGCCACCACGCCGCTGCCGATCTCCGTGCCGATGGCCTCGGCGATCCCCTTCAAGTCGCGCGGCGGGACCTCGCCGAGGTCGCGCGCCGCAAAGGAAACGCCCTCGATCGTCTCAACCGATGACGCGGCACCGCCAGTTGCCAGTTTTCGTTGCAATTCGGAAACTTGACGCTCAAACTTGCGGCGGTCTTCGATCAGTTGGCCGACGCGGTCCACGACCTCCGCCGGGTTCGCGCGCAACAGGGTGGCGACCTCGGACAGCTTGCGGTCCGTTTCGGCGATGGCGGAAAGGGCGGCGTCCCCGGCCACCGCCTCGATGCGGCGCACCCCGGCGCTGACGGCACCCTCCCCCACGATGCGGAACAGGCCGATGTCGCCGGTGCGCCGGACATGCGTGCCGCCGCACAACTCGACGGAAAACGCCTTGCCCTCCGCGGCCGGGCTGCCCATCGACACGACGCGAACCTCATCGCCGTACTTCTCGCCGAACAACGCCATGGCGCCCTCGGCCACTGCCGCGTCCGGGGTCATCAGCCGCGTGGAAACCTCGCTGTTCTCGCGCACGCGCGCATTCACCTCCGCCTCGACCAAAGCCAAGTCAGCCCGGCTGATCGGCGTGGGCTGGCTCACATCGAAGCGGAGGCGGTCCGGGGCGTTCAGGCTGCCCTTCTGCGTCACGTGCGCGCCCAGGCGCTCGCGAAGTGCTGCGTGCAGCAGATGCGTCGCGCTGTGATGCGCCCGGATTGCGCCGCGACGTGCGCGATCGACCTCGGCAATGACAGAGGCGCCCAGCGTCGCCGTCCCGCTCTCGACCGTGCCAAGATGCACGAAGAGATCGCCAAGCTTCTTCTGCGTGTCCTCGATCCGGATGCGCAGGCCCGGCCCGGTCATCACCCCGGCATCGCCGACCTGGCCGCCGCTCTCCGCGTAGAACGGCGTCTGGTTCAGCACCACGGCGACCGCCTGGCCGGCCTCGGCCTTGTCCAGCACCATGCCGTCAGCCACGAGCGCCACGATCTCGCCCTCGGACGTCTCAGTGGTGTACCCGAGGAACTCCGTGGCGCCCGTCCGCTCGCGCACGTCGAACCAGACACGCTCGGTCGCGGCGTCGCCCGATCCGGCCCAAGCCGCCCGCGCCCGCGTCCGCTGCTCCTGCATCGCCGCGTCGAACCCGGCCACATCCACGGTCCGCCCTTCTTCGCGCAGCGCGTCCTGCGTGAGGTCGAGCGGGAAGCCGAACGTGTCGTAGAGCTTGAAGGCGACATCCCCGGGCAGCGCGCCACCCTCGCCGAGCCGCCGGGTTTCCTCGGACAACAGCCCGAGGCCGCGTTCGAGCATCGCCTTGAACCGATCCTCCTCAAGCCGCATCGTCTCGACGATCAGCGGCTCGGCCCGCGGCAGTTCCGGGTAGGCTGCGCCCATCTGGCGGATCAGGGCGGGCACGAGGCGGTGGAACGCCGCCTCCTTGGTGCCCATCATGTGCAGATGGCGCATCGCCCGGCGCATGATGCGGCGCAGGACGTAGCCGCGCCCTTCCTTTGACGGCAGCACGCCGTCGGCGATCATGAACGAGGTGCTGCGGAGATGGTCGGCCACGACACGGTGGCTGGTCTGGAACGGCCCGTCCACCGCCTGCCTCGTGACCTCCGCGCTGGCCACCACGAGGGCGCGCATCATGTCGATGTCGTAGTTGTTGTGCTTGCCCTGCATGACGGCGACGAACCGCTCGAACCCCATCCCAGTGTCGATGGAGGGATGCGGCAAGGGAGTCCGGATGCCGGGCGGCCCTTCCTCGAACTGCATGAACACGAGGTTCCAGATCTCGATGAAGCGGTCGCCGTCCTCGTCGGCGCTGCCCGGCGGCCCGCCGGGAATGCCCTCGCCATGGTCGAAGAAGATTTCCGAGCAGGGGCCGCAGGGGCCGGTGTCCCCCATGCGCCAAAAGTTGTCGGCCGTGGCGATCCGCAGGATACGGTGGTCAGGCAGCCCGGCGATCTTGCGCCACAGCTCCGCCGCCTGCTCGTCCTCAGAGTACACCGTGACCAGCAGCTTCTCCGGCGTGATGCCGAAGTCCCGGGTCAGCAGGCTCCAGGCCAGTTCGATGGCGAGCGGCTTGAAGTAATTCCCGAAGCTGAAATTGCCCAGCATCTCGAAGAACGTGTGGTGCCGGGCCGTGTAGCCGACGTTATCGAGGTCGTTGTGCTTGCCCCCTGCCCGCACGCATTTTTGCGCCGTCGTGGCACGGTTGTAGGGACGCTTTTCCTGCCCGGTGAAGACGTTCTTAAACTGCACCATCCCGCTGTTGGTGAACAGCAGGGTCGGGTCGTTGAGCGGCACAAGAGGACTGCTCGGGACCACCTGGTGGCCGTGGCGAGCGAAAAAATCGAGAAACGTCGCACGGATGTCGTTGCTGCTGACCATGGCGAAGACGGATTGTCCTACAAGGATACGGTCCAGTCCCTACCCCAGGCAGCGCGCGCTGTCATCCGCACGATGGCCAAGCAGTCAGTGGTTCTTGCCGCGTCCAGTTTTCTGCTGCAGTTCGTCGATTTTCAACGAGGCGTCAGCCTTGCTCAAGGAAGCGTCGAACTCCTCCCCGGCCTCTTCGCAAAGCGTCTTGAGATAGCTCGCCTGCGCCCCGGTCATCGTCTCGTTGCCGGTCGTCCAGTCGTGCGGGTCCTTCTCGACGTTCGACGGAGTCGCCTCATCGTCCGGGGCAGCCTTTGGATTTGTGCTCATGAAAACCTCAACGTTGAAAAGTCACGGGTGTTCCGTCAGCGCTGGTACGGCAACGGAAGCAGGGTGCTGACCGGGACCTTTTGCAGCCCGGCCGCGGTGCTGATGATGACGAGCGCCGCCGCGTCGTAGTCGGTCAGGTTCTCACGGCACGCGCCGCAGGGCGACACGACCGCGATCTCCTGGACCGCTTCTTCTGGCTTGGGGTGCCGGACGGCCACGGCGCATTCGATGGTGCCGTCCCCGTCCATCACCGCGCGGCCCAGCGCGATGGCCTCTGCGCAGATCGAGAGCCGCCCGACCGTGGCACCCAGGTGCACGCCGGTCCATATCCGCCCGTCCCGGCTGCGCAGCGCCGCACCGACCGTGTGCCAGAACGGCCGGTAATGCCGCAGCAGCACGGCCCGGGCCGCCTCCACGAGTTGGTGGTCTGCCACCGTCAACGGCAAGGCGGCGAGCGGACCCGGCAACGACGGGTGGTCCGGCAAGCTAATCGGCCGCTTCGGCGTCGTCACCTTCCTCCGGAGGGGCCAGCATCGTGTTCGCCACAACACCGGATTGGTCGCGCACCCTTTTCTCAATCGCCTCCGCCATATCCTTGTGATCGCGCAGGAACTGCTTGGCGTTCTCGCGGCCTTGACCGATGCGGGTGCTGTCATAGCTGAACCAGGCGCCCGACTTCTCCACGACGTTCGCCTTCACGCCGAGGTCGATCAGCTCGCCAACCTTGCTCACCCCTTCGCCATACATGATGTCGAACTCGACCTGCCGGAACGGCGGCGCGAGCTTGTTCTTGACCACCTTGACCCGGGTCTGGTTGCCGACGACCTCCTCGCGGTCCTTGATCTGGCCGATGCGACGGATCTCCATGCGGATCGAGGCGTAGAACTTGAGCGCGTTGCCGCCCGTCGTCGTCTCGGGGTTGCCGAACATCACGCCGATCTTGAGCCGGATCTGGTTCAGGAAGATCAGCATCGTGTGCGACTTGGCGACGCTGCCGGTCAGCTTGCGCAAGGCCTGGCTCATCAGCCGGGCATGCAGGCCGACATGGGCGTCCCCCATCTCGCCCTCAAGCTCGGCACGCGGCACCAAGGCGGCCACGCTGTCCACTACCACGATGTCGACCGCGCCGGACCGCACCAGCGTGTCGCAGATCTCAAGCGCCTGCTCGCCGCCGTCAGGCTGGCTCAACAGCAGGTTATCGACATCGACGCCGAGCTTGCGGGCATAAACCGGGTCGAGCGCATGTTCCGCGTCGATGAACGCGCAGGTGCCGCCACGCTTCTGCGCTTCCGCCACCGCATGAAGTGCCAGGGTGGTCTTGCCCGAGCTTTCCGGGCCGTAAATCTCGACCACCCGGCCCCGCGGCAGCCCGCCGATGCCGAGCGCCAAATCCAGGCCTAGCGAGCCGGACGGAATCGTCTCGATCTGCTGGTCGCCGGCCTTGGCGCCCATTCGCATGATGGAGCCTTTGCCGAATGCCCGCTCGATCTGCGTCAGTGCCGCATCGAGCGCCTTGTTCTTGTCCATGTCTGATCCTTGTCTCGCCCGTTCGCCCGGCCCTGTTCGTCCGCCTGGCACAGTGTCACACCAGCAAACGAAACCGCAACTATCCGCTGAGCTTGCATCCAGTGAGTCACAGATAAGAGGCGGCGGGCCTCGGCGCAAGAACAAAATGCGAACTTCATGAACGGCCCCGGGCTTGGCCGCGCAGCCGCCAGACATAGGCGATGATCTCGGCAACCGTCTGGAAATGCTCGGCCGGCACCTCGGCCTCCAGCTCCAGCGTGTGCAATGCGCGGGCCAGCGGGGGGTTGGCCATCAAGGGGACGCCGTGCTGGGTCGCCATCGCACGGATGCGTGCGGCGACCTCATCCATTCCCTTCGCCACCACGCGCGGCGCGGACTGCTTGGCCCGGTCGTAGGCGAGCGCCACGGCGTAGTGCGTCGGGTTGGTGATGACCACGGTTGCCGTGGGAACGGCCGCCATCATGCGCTTGCGGGCGCGGGCCAGGCGCATCTGGCGCAGCTTGGCCTTGAGGCGGGGATCGCCCTCGCTGTCCCGGTGCTCCTCCTTGATCTCCTGCGCGGTCATCCGCATGCGTTTGGCGAAGCGGAAGCGCACCCAGCCCACGTCGAGCAGCGTAATCCCCGCCTGGCAGGCAAGGACCAGCACGCAAAGATGGATCAGGTCACGGGTCAGCCGCTCCACCAGGCGCTCAGTCGGCCACATGACCGAAGCGGTGGCGCCGGGCAGCGCGTCCGCCAAGGCACGCCACGCCGCCCAGGCGAGGACGCCGATCTTCGCCATGGCCTTCAACGCCTCGATCAGGTTGTTCAGGCCGAACAAGCGCGACAGGCCGCGCTTCGGGCTGAGCCGGGCCAGGTCGGGCGCCAACGCCTTGCCGTGCACCAGGCCGCCGGTCTGCAGCAGGACCGCCGCCCCGCCCGCCAGCAGCACGGCGCCGATCAGCGGCCCGGCGGTCGTCAGCAGCGCCCAGCC
>CAXTUQ010000235.1:0-8620 GCA_964247405.1 uncultured Acetobacteraceae bacterium | reverse complement strand
AGCGGCGGCAGGCCCAGGTTGTCCTTCGGGGAGCCTTCCCGCTGGTCCTCGCGCCGCAGCCGCAGCACGATGGCGATGAACGCCAGGAAGAACAGCCACCACGCGGCCTGGGCCACGTCGATGTACTGGGTGATCGCGCCTGCATGCATATGGGGAGCCTCGTCAGGGTCAGCGCGCGGCGTGGGCCGCGGCGGCGGGCATCAATGCGGGGTAGTCGTGCACCATGTTGGCGCCGTTCAGCGGCTGCGGGACGCCCTGGTGGCAGGTGGCGCACACGACCAGCCCGCTGCCCTGCTGCACCCCGCGCTGCTGCGCCGGAATCACCGGCAGGTTGGTTTCGCGTACTAGTTGCCGGGTTTCCGGGATGGCGGCGGCGACCTGCAGCAGGAAGTTGTTGTTCAGGTCCCGCACCAGGCGCAGCGCGTTGTAGCCGGTCCAGCGCTGCGGCGTGCTCTCGTTCCAATCCCAAAAGGCGCGCGAGTTGTGGCAATAGCCGCAGTTCACGCCGATGCCGTCCGAGTACTGCATCATCATCTCGTAGACGCGCTTGGCGACCACTTGGGCCGAAACGTGGTTGGTCGGCAGCGCGGTGTCGGACTGCACGTAGATCGGCTCGTCGCCCACGAACCACTCGTCCCACCCGGCGTCGGGGAAGAACTTGCGGACGGTGTCGGCGGATTCCTGCCAGTTGTCCCGCTTGGCGACGTAGCGGCGCTGCGGCATCGGCGCCTGCGGGAACCAGGTCTCCGCCGGCACGGGCTGGCCGCGGTGGCAGGAGTAGCAGGTGACGCCGCTGGGCTGGACGTGCTCCTGCCAATCGGCGTTCAGGTGCCGGGTCATCTTCATCATGACGCGCGCGGCGGCCTTGGCGGGCTTGGCGTCCGAGGCCCAATTCTCCCCCTCGTGGCAGAAGCCGCAGCCTTCCCGCGGGGACACCCATTGGGTGATCGCGTACTGCGTCCGCATGAACTCGGCGGCGCTCACGTCCGTCAGGACCTGGACGTTCTTGTATGCTTCCGTCGCCATGGGTCCGCCCGTCTCGGCGGGCGGCAGCGGGGCGGGGGCCTTGTTGGACGCGAGCCAGGTCCGCGCCGGCTCGAACTGGACGCCCTGGGGGAAGCTCATCTCCGTGCCCCGGGGCGTGTGCTCCCAGGTCGGCACGAACAGGACGAAGGCGGCGCCGGCCAGCAGCGCGGCGCCCCCGGCGAGGGTGATGGACTTCATCGCGGCGCCTCCGGCTGGCGCACGTCCCGCTGCAGCAGGCGCGGCATGATTGCCGCCGGCAGGCTGTCCGGGATCGGCTGCACCCGGGCGTATTGCGGCGCGATGCCGTGCTTCACGCCCCAGAGATACCAGTTGTCCACCACGGTGCCGGTCAGCAGGATGCCGATGCCGCCAGTCAGCGTGGTGAGCGTGGCGAAGGTGAACAGCCAGCGGTGCACGGAGTCGAAGTTGGCGTTGAACCCCATGGTCCAGCGCCAGAACAGGGAGCCGCGCTCCATCGCCGTGCCAGGGTCGGTGATCTCATGCGTTTCGCGCTCCCCGCCGAACTTGGAGACCGCCAGGATAGTGCCGCCGTGCATGGTGAACAGCATGGTCGAGCCGTACAGGAACACGATGCTGAGCATGTGGAACGGGTTGTAGAAGATGTTGCCGTAGCGGACGGAGAACGTCGCGGTCCAGTTCAGGTGCTCGATGATGCCGAACGGCACCGCCTCCGACCACGACCCCATCAGGATCGGCCGGATGAAGCCCAGCACGAGGTAGAGCCAGATGGCCGAGGCGAAGGCCCAGCACACGTGCGAGCCCATCTTCAGCGCGCGGGCACGGCGATACATCCGCAGCCACCACAAGAGGATGGAAGCGGTCAGGAAGAACCCGGCCATCAGCCACCAGCCGCCATCCTCCAGCGGCGGGAACAGGGACAGGCCCTGCTTGGCCGACGGCGGCTCCAGCGCCAGGAAGGGCAGCATCTTGATGAAGCGGACCACGTTCCAGTCCACCGATGCCCACATGTTGAGGCCGATGATCTCGATGGCGATGAAGCCGCAGACAATGGAGGCGAGGCCCAGCCCGCCCAGGTAGGTTGGCCCCACCTGGTTCTCGCCGATGCGGCCAAGCCAGCGGGAGCGGAACGGGCGGATGCGCCGGGGGGCACTGCCGCGCGGAAGGGGGATGCCCAGCTCGTCGGGGCCTTGCAGCTCGAACGACGTGAACAGCGTGTGGTAGCGGGCCATGGTGGCGGCTCCTGATGGGTCAGTTAAAGCCGGCGGCGCTCCAGATCGGGAGATGCAGGTACCAGTCCCACCAGTAGGGCCAGCCGCGGGTCCAGATGGTGCCGGAGATCAGGATGCAGATCGCGCTCCACAGCCCGGCGTTGATCGCGAGGAAAAAGCCTAGACGGTGGATGCCCAGCTCGCCGATGGAGTAGGCGATGGTGTCGCGGAAATACACGCTCTCATGCTCGGACGACTTCACGCGGTTGCCCGGCGGCGGGTGGGCGGACGCGAGGATCTCCCCGCTGTGCAGCGCCAGCGCGAAGGTGGTGGTGAAGAAGCACGTCACCGCGATCATGTGCGCGGGGTTGTAATGGAAGTGGAGGTATTGGTAGCCGGTGTTCGACACCCAATCGAGGTGGCTCATGATGCCGTACGGGAAGCCGTAGCCCCAGGCGCCCATCAGCAGCGGCCGGATCACCACCAGGCTGACATAGGCGAAGATCGCCGCCGAGAAGCCGATGGGCACATGCAGGCCCATGCCCAGCTTGCGCGCGATCTCGACCTGGCGCAGCGCCCAGCTCACGAAGGCGACGATGGCGAAGAAGGTGATCCACTGCCACAGCCCACCGTCCTGCAAGGGCGCGAAGGCGAGGCCCCGGCTGATCGGCGGCGGGTTGATGGTGATGGCGAAGGGCTGCCAGGTCGGCCCGGTGGCGGCGCCATAGAAGATCAGCAGCGTGCCGAGCAGGGCGGAAGCCGCGGCGGTGACGCCGAAGAAGCCGACGTAGAACGGCCCGACCCAGAAGTCGAACAACTCGCCGCCGACCAGGGTGCCGCCGCGGACGCGGTACTTCGCTTCGTAGGACAGGAGGGCCATGGTGCCTCTTGGCTATGTCTTGCATGTGTCAATAAAGCTTGACATGATTAACTGTCAACCATGAGCGCGCCACCGTAAGGTTACAACGCTGTAAAGGAAGAGAAACCCCATGCGCCTGCTTCAACCGATGACTGTGGCTGCGACCCTGATCCTGGCCGCCGTGCCGGCACGCGCCGAGGACCACGCGAGCCGGGCCACGTTCCTGCGCGCCGGGCCGGGACTGGACTACGAGGTGACGGACGAGGTGGACCACGGCGCCGCCTTGAACGTGCTGCGATGCGCCGGCGAATGGTGCGAAGCGCGCTACGAAGGCGTGGTCGGCTGGGTGCCGGCCGGAACGGTGGCGCAGGCGGCGCCGGCGCCGGCTGCGACGCACGGGACGCAGCCGTGCTTCGAGGACCGGCAGGCCGGATACGGCAAGGGGGAGCGCACCCGCTTCTGCCCGCGTTGAGGGCTTGCGTCAGGCCATCGGTTTCAGATACCCGCCACCCGTGATCACGCCTGAGCCGTCGGCCGGATGACGATGTCGCCGACATCGACATCGGCCGGTTGCTCAATGGCAAAGGCGATCGTGCGTGCGACCGCCTCGGGCGCTATCGCGATCTCCTGCATCTTGTCTTCGATGCGCCTCCGCACCTCGGGGTTCGTCATGGAACTGGCGAAGTTCGTCCTGACGAAGCCGGGCGAGATGCCCGTCACGCGGAGCTTGTCTCCGGCTTCCTGGCGCAATCCCTCCGAAATGGTGCGAACGGCGTTCTTGGTGCCGGCATAGACAGCCTGTTCGGGCACGATCCGCAGGCCGGCCGTGGAGATCACCGTCACGAAATGGCCGAAGCCCTGCGCCCGGAACACGGGCAGCGCCGCCGCGATGCCGTACAGGAAACCCTTGAGGTTGACGTCGATCATGTCATCCCAATCCTCGACCCGCAGGTCGTCGAACGGCGCGACGGGGCCGATGCCGGCGTTGGAAACGAGCACGTCCAGCTTGCCGAACCGTTCGCAGGCGAGGCCAACCAGGGCGGCGAGGTCGGCGCGGCGGCGCACGTCCGTGACGGCGTGGGCCGCCTCGCCGCCGGCCGCTTCGATCCGCTGCGTCAAGGCGCCGAGCCGGTCGAGGCCACGCGCGCCGAGCACGAGCTTCGCGCCGCGTTGCGCGAGCAGGAGGGCCGTCGCCTCGCCGATCCCGCTGCTGGCCCCGGTGATGGCGACGACCTTGTCTTTGATGCCGCTCATGGGCACTCCATCGTTTGCAAAACGACGGTATCGTCGCCCACCCTGGCGTGGCTATACGGGAAACTCCAGGTTTCCGTCGCAGTCGTCCGAATGTGGCTGATGCTGTGCCATGGATTTTCCCTCTGCTGGATTTGCCCAGCGCGGCGTCGCATCGGTTGGAGGGTTGCTAATCGCGTTGCGGGAAGCCGCCTACCGGAGTGCGGCGACCTGCGCGGCCGCCATCGGCGTGGGGATCGCGGCGGCAGCCGGCCCGGCGAACTGGTCGGTTAGATAAACCCGGCCGGCAAGCAGCAGCAGCGCCAGTGCCCAGAACACGGCCATCGCCCGGCGCGTCTCGCCGAAGCCTTTGCGGTCGGCCGCCGCATCCGTTTGGGCGCGCGAAAACCCCATCGGCTCGCCGAAGGGATCGAACGCAGGCGGGCGCGTGTCGGGGATGTCGCTCATGACAAGGAATGTCGCCCGCCGGACGGCTGCGATCAATGGTTGCATCTTTCGAAGTTAACACGCGCAGGAGAACGCTCCTCTCCGGCAAGCAGAGCGGCATGGAAGTTCTTTCCAATCTCGCCTAAGCCCAACCTCGCCCAAGCGAGATCTGGATGCCCAAGATGGACCCTGACACCTCCTCGAAGCAGGCTTCGGCGCAGAAGCCCGCGCCAGCGCGACACGCGGCGCATGTCGGGGCGAAGCGCGCTTCCGTGCTGCCCGGCGTCCTCGTTTGCCTCGCCGTAACCGCCGTCGCCATGAGCCTGCAGGCCGTTGAGCAGCGCGTCTTCGGCCATCCCTACATCGAGGCCCTGGTGATCGCGATCCTGCTCGGCATCGCGGTCCGCAGCGCCTGGCAGCCCGGAGAACGCTTCCGCCGCGGGATCGCCTTCAGCGCCAAGCAGCTCTTGGAGGTGGCCGTCACCCTGCTCGGGGCCTCGCTCAGCCTCGGGGCGATCGTCGCCTCCGGGCCGGCGCTGCTGACCGGCATCGTCGGCACGGTGGTCCTGACCATCGGAGCCAGCTACGGGATCTGCCGGGTGCTGGCGTTGCCGGTCCGCATGGCGATCCTGGTGGCGTGCGGCAACGCGATCTGCGGCAACTCCGCGATCGCCGCGGTCGCTCCGGTGATCGGAGCCGAAAGCCGGGACATCGCCGCCGCGATCGCTTTCACGGCGGTGCTGGGCGTGCTGATGGTGCTGGGTCTGCCCCTGTTCGTGCCGTTGGCCGGGCTGTCGCAGAACCAGTACGGCGTGCTGGCCGGGCTGACGGTCTATGCCGTGCCGCAGGTGCTGGCCGCGACGGTGCCGGTCGGCCTCTTGAGCACGCAGGTCGGCACCCTGGTGAAGCTTGTCCGCGTCCTGATGCTCGGACCGGTCGTCGTGGCGTTCTCGATCCTCGTCCGGTGGCTTCCGCAGGACGGCGCGGCTGCGGCACCTCAGCCTGGCCGTTTGAACGTGACCAAGCTCGTGCCCTGGTTCATCATCGGGTTCCTGGCGCTCGCCTCGCTCCGCTCCTTTGGCCTGATCCACGACACCGCCGCGAAATTCCTGACGCTGATCGCCGGCTTTCTCACGGTCGTCTCGATGGCGGCCCTGGGCCTCGGCGTCGATGTGCGTATCCTGGCCCGTGTCGGAGGCCGGGTCACTGCGGCGGTGACCGGCTCCCTGATCGTCCTGATCGCCATCAGCTTCCTGCTGATCAGGACACTCGGGATTGCCTGAGCGGTTGCAGGAGACCGGGGTTAAAGGCGCCGAGGGCGGGACGGTGGCTGCGGGTGCCCATGGCCCGCTCCACCGCGTCGCCCACCCGCAGCGCCAGCGCGTCCTCGAAGGGCCAGCCGCCGATCTGGAACCCGATCGGCAGGCCGGTCGCGGTGAAGCCATTGCAGACCGACGGTGCCGGGCTGCCGGACACGTTGAACGGACGGTTGAGGAAGGGCTGCCGTGCCGCCCCCATGGCGTTCTCGCCGATCGCCGTCGCGGCGTGGCGCGGTCGGAAACACCAGCACGTCCGTTTCGCGCAATGCCTCCGCCACCGCGGCGATCAACCGCGCCCGGTGCCGCTGCGCGCCGACATAATCGGCCGCCGTGAAGAACGTTTCGGCTATCAGCCGCTGCCGCCCCAGCGATCCATGCAGCTCGGGCGTGCGCGCCAGGTGGTCCGCATGGATGGCGTAGGCCTCGCTGCGGGAGATCACGGTGCCGATGGCCGCGAACTCCTCGAAGAGCGGCAAGGCGACGGCCGAGATTACGGCGCCCATCCCCGCCAACGCCGCCAGCGTGTCGGCCGTGGCGCGGGCGGTGTCGGTGTCGGTGTCGATGGCGAGGTCGGTTTCGAAGAAATGCCGCACGACGCCGACGCGCACGCCGTCTAGAGCCTGTCCGGATCAGGCGGAGACGTATCCTGAGTTCCTGACGTAGTTGGCGCACTCTGTGGCGCTGAACTCTTTGAGCAAGGTGCCGATGCGCTTCCAGGTGGCTTCGACGGTGCGCTCTGCGGCCTTGCGGAGCAGGCCCTTGGGCTTTGCGAACATCTGCTCGATGGGGTTCAAGTCCGGGCTGTAAGGCGGCAGGAAGAACGGCTTGGCGCCTGCGGCGCGTATCGCCATCCCTTTGTGGGAGGACAGGTTGTCCATCGCCACGATGTCGCCGGGCCGGAGCGTGGGCGCCAGGATCTGCTCGACATAGGCCAGGAAGCTTGCTGCGTTCATCGGGCCGTCCAGCACGCAGGGTGCGGTGATCCCGTCGCAGCGCAGCGCGCCCACGAAGGTCATCGTTTTCCAATGCCCGTAGGGCGCCAGCGCGTTCAGGCGGTGGCCGCGCGCGATGCGCCCAAACAGGCGCGTCATGTTCGTCTTGGCCCAGGTCTCGTCGATGAACACGAAGCGCTTGAGGTCAACCGTGGCCTGCAGCCGCACCCAGCGCCGCCGGCGGCTGGCGATGTCCGCGCGCTCCCAGCGGCAAACGCTCCGCGTTTCCGCGAACTCGGCGGCCAGGGTGCTTTTTTCAAAGGTGATCCCTTCGGCCTCATGGAACCACCAGACCGCCCACAGGCTCACCACGACGCCGCGCGCCGCCAGTTCGGCCCGGACCGCGCGTAGCGTCAGGTCAGGGACGACAGCCATCCGCTCCAGCAGCCAGTTCCAGCCGCAAACGCGAAGCGTTTCGGCGAGCTCGCCGGCCAGCACCGCCCGCCGGGCGCCGCCCATCGGCTTGGCGCCGGCACTGCCCTCCGCCCGCAGCCGGGCCGACCACTTGGCCGCAACCGACACGCTGACACCGAACAGCGCCGCCGCATCCCGGCAGGTCTGCCCGCCCACAACGGCAGCAGCGACACGGGCATGTAGGTCGTCAGAATACGGACGGGTCATGCACGCTGGCCTCCAACCCAGCCCGCAGCTTGAAGCACATCACGCGCCCAAACGGAATCCCGATTCCGTCAGGAACGAACGTGCTCTAGAGTCGTTTTTCGCGCGCGGCCGCCCCACCAACCCCGCGCCCATACCGGTCAGCCCAAAGGGTTGCCGGTATCACTCCACCCGGATGCACGCGACCCGGTGCGCGGGGCCGTGCGGCGCAAGCGGCGGCACCCCATCCGCACACCGCGCGACCGCGACCGGACACCGCGTCCGGAACACGCACCCACTCGGAGGATGAGCCGGGCTGGGCGGCTCCCCCTGGAGCAGAACGCGCTGGCGCCGCTGCGCCGGGTCCAGGCTGGGGGCGGCGGACAGCAGGGCCTGCGTGTAGGGGTGCAGCGGGCGGCGGAACACGGCGTCCGCCGGGCCGTCCTCCATGACCCGGCCCAGATACAGCACCACCACGCGGTCGCACAGGCTACGCACCACCGGCAGGTCATGGCTGATGAACAGCAGCGCGAGGCCCAGCCGGGTGCGCAGGTCGGCGAGCAGCGCCAGCACCTGTGCCTGCACCGAAACATCGAGCGCCGACACCGGCTCGTCCGCGACCAGGAGGTCCGGCCCGGTCGCCAGCGCCCGGGCGATGGCGACGCGCTGGCGCTGGCCGCCGCTGAACTCGTGCGGGTATCGGACGGCCTGCGTGGGCGACAGCCCCACTTGCTCCAGCAGCGCCGCCACCCGCTCCTGGCCGCCTGGCAGGCCGTGGATCGCCAGCCCGTCCGCCACCTGCGCGCCCACCCGGCGGCGCGGATCGAGGCTTGAGTACGGGTCCTGGAACACAAGCTGCATCCGCCGCCGCAGCCCGCGCCGCGCCGCCGGGCCGGCCCGGGCCAGGGCCTGCCCGTCCACCAGGACGCGCCCGGCGCTGGGCGGCAGCAGCCCCAGCAC
>CAXTUQ010000234.1:0-8624 GCA_964247405.1 uncultured Acetobacteraceae bacterium | reverse complement strand
GCGTCGAGGCCCAGCAGGCCGCGCGCCTCGTCCGGCGTGACATCGGCCGAGGCCACCAGGTCGGGCGTGGCGCCTGCGTGCCGTGTCACCGCCGGCGTGACCCGCACCAGGGTGGGCCGCCGGCACAGCGCCGGTCCGAAGGCGTAGAACTCGCCGGGCCGCAGGCCGCGCAGCGCCGCTGCCTGGTCGGAGCCGAAGCCCAGGAGGTCGGCCGCCCGCGAAACGTCCCGGTCGTAGACGTTGAGGCCGATCAGGACGTTGTGCAGCTCGCTCACCACGCTCGACGCCAGCTTGGCGAGGCGCTGGGTCGCGATCACCGGGCAGATGCCGCGCTTGCGGCCGCGCGAGCACAGGTCGGTCATCGTGGCCACCCCCAGCCTGCGGGTTTCCGCGTCGCGCGCCGACGCGGCGAGGTGGGGCGCGAGCAGGTGCCCCTCGTCGATCCCGACCAGCACCGTGTTCCCCCAGTCCTCCCTGGGAGATGACAGCAGGCCGGCGAAGAAGGCGGATGCCTTGTTGATGCGCTGGTCCGGCTCAAGGTCGCTGAGGTCGAGGTGCAGGGGCAGGCGGTGGTGGCGGGCGCGCACCGCTGCGGCGGTCAGGCCGTCCGGGGCGATCTCGCCGGCCCGGATGGTTGCCGCTCCTATATGTTTTGCAAGCTCATCGAACTCGCCCTCCGGATCGACAAGCATGGTGGTGAGGTAGTCGTGCGCTTCCTCGACCAGGTGGCGCAGCGTCATGCTCTTGCCGGCGCCGGACGACCCCTGGATCAGGCAGCGACCGGCCAGCAGCCGGTTCAGGTCGAGGTGCAGCGTGCCGTGGCCGGTCTCGCCGAGCGGGATGCCCGGCCCGTCCGGCTCCGGCGATGCTGGCAGGGACGCCTCGGCCTTCGCGACCTGGCCGGTGCCGGTGCCCACGACGGTGCGGGCGGCCAGCGGCCCCTCCCCTTCCACGCGCCCGGCGGCGACCAGCCGCTGCTGCACAGCCCGGGTGATGGGGAAGTCCGGGTCGGTGCGGCGGAACAGTCGTGCGTCGTCCTTCATGGCGGGACGCTCCTTTTCTCGGGGTTGCTTTCAACGCCTCCCCGGCGCCGCATCCAGGCGCGCGGGGCAAGGGCGCGCGCAGCGCGGGAGCGCCTTGGCGCGACGGCCCCTTGCGGCGTGCGCCGGGCATGCGGCACGTCCCTGCCCTCGTCGTCCCGCCTGTTCCGTCGTCCGGCTCGGCTTGCCCGGTCCGGCGTGGGTCCGGTTTCTGCCGTCAGCCGAATGGCGCGCTCAGGCCCGTCCTCGGCTGGGCATCGCCGATTTGCGCCCAGTCCGGCAGCGCGGCAGTCTCCGTGCGGGGCAGCACCGCGGGCGCCCTCGGCTTGGGCCGCAGCGTCCGCGACCAGCGCACCTTGGGCACGAAGGCGTTGTTGCCGTTGCTGCGCCGCCGGCGTGCGCTGTGCCAGCCGCGCCCTGGCACGTCGGCCTCCGGGACCCACCCCGCAGCTTTGATGCTCGCACCGCCTTCGTCAGCCCGCAGATATGTGATGATCTTGCAATAGCCGGCGCGTTCGGCACCCTGCGCCGCGGCGGCGTAGAGCTTGGAGCAGCACCCGTCGCGCAGCATCGGCTCCGTGTCGCGCCTCACGCACACGCGCGTCGCCTCGACCAGGTTGCGCCCCATCAAGGCCCGGGCGATGGGGTTCCCTACGATGACGACGCCCATGAGCACCCACCGGCCGTTCCATACTCCGAACGAGAACCGGTGCATCAAGGGTGGGCCGCAATGGACATGGTGCTGCGCAACGAACCGGGCGGCCTCCCGGAAGCTGATCGGGCGCACCTCCAGCTTGTAGTCGAGCATGGTGATCGTGCCCGTGTCGTCGCACACCCGGCGGAGGCGCTGGCCGGTCAGCAGCTCGGCGCCGAGGCGGCGCAGCAGGTCGCGTCCCCATGCGGGGTCGTCGGCCATGTCCGCGCCGATGCGTTCCAGAAGCGCCGGGCAGCACGTATCCAAGACGTAGGTTCCATCGCTCCAGATGTCGCCGATTTCCAGCACCTCGGGTTCGCCGCAAAACCAGCAGGCCGGCGTTGACGGCGCAGACGCTTCAGGATCGTGCATGTCACGCTTCCGTGGTGTGGGGGGACAGGTTGCTGTTTGGCGTGGGTCCGCCCTCCAGTTGCAGGCGCGGGCCTTTCCCGCACGCCGGCAAGCGGGCCGGGACATGGCGGGGCTCCTGTTCACCAAGGGATGGCCGGCGTGGGGGGAAGCGAGGAAGCGGTCGCTGCGCCGATGGCGGCGTCGATCTCCCCGATCAGCTCGCGCGGCACTCGGCACTCCACCGCGGACTGGGCCTCGGGCAAGGCAGCGCGGACCTGCCGCAGCAAGGCCAGCAGCAAGGGCGCGTTCGCGATCAGGTTGGCGTGCGCCCAGGTGTCGGCGCAGGCCTCGCCATAGACCTGAAAGCCCGTCACGCTGGCGACGTGGCCGCCTTCGGGCCGGTCCACGACGATGTCGATGACGTGCAGGCCGTCGCTGCCGTTCGGCAGGGCCGTCCAGCGGGTGGCGTCGGTGACGGTGCTCATGGAGAACCTCGTACGGGTGCGCAGGCCTGCCACCTTGATCAGGGTGGCAGGGTGCGGTGGGATGAATGACGGGAGGGACGACCGCTCGGCCGGCGCGGCGGTCAGACCGGGTTGGACGCGCCGGGGAAGTCGGGATGCAGGACCGGCAGGTTCTCCATCGGCAACGCATCGCAGTCCAGCAGCAGGTATTCACAATCCCGCCGCCGTGCGAGACGCATCACGGCCGCCAGGTCGTCCGGAATGGGCGCGGCCGGGTCCTCGCTGGCGTAGACGAACCAGCCATGGCGGGTGCGCCCGCCCAGGATCTCGGCGCTGCGGTTGGCGGGGGCGCGGACGGCCTCATCACCAGTGACCCCGTCCAACCATGCCCATGTTTCGGCCGAAAGGTGGCCGCTCGACACATCGAGGAACCGGCGCACGCTCATGCTCCGTGCTCCCGCTGCTTCATGGGCTGGTCGGGCAAGGTCCCGGCCTGCTGCTCGGCCGGGGCGGCGATGGCGTCGAGCAGCGGGATCGGAACCGGGAAGCGCCGGCCTGCGGCGTTCTCGACCGTGACGCAGCCCGGCACCGCAGTGTCGTCCGACACGACCCGCAAGATGGAGAAGGCGGGATCGCCGGCGACGACGCGGCGATCCTCCGGCCCCTTCGCATACCAAAGCCCGACCCGCGTCGCTGCCGTCCTGCCGTCCTGGACGCCTGCGCCGCCTGTGCTCCTGAGTGCATCCATGGCCTACGCCTCCCTTTCAGGAAGGGCCGTGTGGTCGCGGTCCCGGGCATGGTCGATCCCGTCCATGCCGGTGCCCCAGTGGTGGGTCGTGCCGGCGTCGGAGACGAACACCGCGGCCCCGCACTCCCGGCAAACGAAGTCCTCCTCCATGGCGCACGCCGCGGCCACGTGCGCGCGAAGGCGGCCGGCGACGGCGGGATCGTCCGCGCTCAAGCCGTCGATGAAGCCGAGCAGCACGGACAACTGGCTGTGGTGGTTCCAGCCCTGCGCTTCGGCCGCGGGCCGCAGGATCGCATCGGCCGGCTGAACGGGGATTGCGCCCTTGTCGAGCTGCTCGCCCAGCCAGTGTGCGGTATCGAGCCAGGCGAGGCTTCGGCGCTGCCCCAGGTCCAGGACCTGGGCGCCCCCGCCGAAGCCGTCGAGCCTTGGACGCGAACACGACAGGCCAAAGTGGAAGCCCCACAGCCCGGACAGGCCGAACGCCTCCGCGCAGCGAAGGGCATAGACGATGACGTGCTCGGGGTCGCCGCAGCCGCCGTTGTCCCACAGCCAGACGGTCGCGTCGTCGCCGGGATCATCCTTTTGCGCCGCAAAGCCGATCGTCTCGTCCTTGGCCTCAAGCTCGGCTTCGAGCTGGGCGTAGAGAGCAAGTGCGGCCTCGACGTTGCCGGCGCCGACCGGGAACAACACCGAGAACGAGGTCCAATAATCTGCCATGGTGTTCTCCAGAAATGCGAAAGGCCCGCGCTGGGCGGGCCTCCGGGGGGTGTGGAACGGGTCAGGCTGGCTGACGGCCGGACTTCCTGGTGCCAAGCGGAGCCTCGTTTGGCAGGTGCAGCTCGTAGACCAGCACTGGCTCCCCGTCGTCGGGGTGGAGCCGGGTGGCCCTGTTGCCGGCGAAGCGCCAGTCGCGTGCCCGCCCGAACCACAGCCAGCTCGGCGCATTGCCGCGGCCCGTGACCCGGAAGGCGACGGCGTTGGATTGCAGCACGGCCACCGTGCGCCGGGTCGGCGCGGGCGTGTCGAGGCGCACGACCTGCACGCCCGGGATGGCCAGCGCGCGCCGGAAGTCCGCCATCGTGCGCAGTTCGATTGCGGGCAAGGCGGCGTCCGGGCTGCCGGCTACGGGCACAGGGCGCTGCGCTCCCTCGCCGGCGACGCGGCCCTCGGCGACCAGGCGCTCCTGGAGTGCCCGCGTGGTCGGGAAGTCGGGATCGGCATGGCTGAGCAGTCGGTGATTGCGCGCAAACGCTTCGTGTTTCGCTTGCATGGTCGGTGTCTCCCTCTTGGAACATCTTCCTGCGCGCCGCGGCCCGGCTGCCGGGGCAAGGGCGCGCGTAGCGCGGGCTCGCCGAAACGCGGAGCGTTTGCGGCTGGGCCCTTGCCCTTGCGGCGGCGGACGGCGCTGCGGCAGCTTTCTGTTCGTGCTGCCTTTCTCGCGCTTGCGGTTTTCGGCCATGTTTCTGCTTCGTCCGTTGGCCCTCACCGCTGGGGCGCAAGCCACGCCCGCAGTCTCGCGCGCATCACGCCGATCGGGCCGTTGATGATCGTGACCGGGGCATCGGCGGCGACCTGGCGCATAACGCGGAAGTCCGGCAGCCACGACGAGGCGACCCGAACATAGCGGTGCCCGCCGCAGATCGCGACGTCGCGGAACGGCTGGCCCAGCTCGCGCACCAGCCGCGTCAGCACGCCCGACGGCGAGCGCTGCGGCCCGTCCCGGGTCGCCACCCGCAAGCTTGGCCGCCATCGTCATCCGGCTATTCTGCGGCAACTCGGGGTAGCACCCCCACGAAGCCGCCAAGACCATGCGCTCGGCGTCCGCGTCGGTCAGCACGCGGTCGTAGCAGGGCAGGAGGTCACGGGTATCACCCAGGCCGAACTTTGCCGACAAGAAGCAGGCAAAAACCTTGCTGCCGTCCGGATCGGCCGCGCGCAGCGTTTGCCACAGCGGCCCCTGGTAGCGGTCGCGCGCGGCCAGCCCTTCCCCTGCCGCCTTGGTGGCCGAGCACGCCAGGATCAGCAGCCGCGGCGGGATCGGGCACGGCGAGCGCGGCGGCTCGGGATCGAGGTCGAGCACGTCCTGGCGGATCAGCTCGGCGATGCTGAGCCCGCGCTTCACGACACCGCTCCCGGCATGCGCGGACCGACGATCCCCCGGAGCGCCGCACGGACCTCGACGACGAATTCCGAGAGCCACGCGACCGCCTCGCCGCCGTCGATTGCCTCGTCCGCCGCGACGGCCTGATCCCATCGCAGCAGCAGGACCGCCAACAGGTCGAGCATGGCCGGGGCACCCGACAGCAGCCGGGCATAGCCCTCGGTCTCGTCAGCCTGCAATGCGGCGAGGTCCGCTCCGGGGCGGGTTGCGGTGCGGAGCAGGTAGAAGCGCCGCGACGGCTCGCCTGCCAGCAGCTCGACCGACAGGCTGCCGCCGACCTGCGGCAGGCTGGCGATCTCGCGCAGCAGATCCGTCATCGCCCTGCCTCCCGCACCGGCCGCAGCGGCACCGTGGAGGCCCGGTCAGATACAAGGCCCGGCATTGCCATCAGGGCAAACAGCGCCACTGCCAGCAGCACGGCGCCGATCGCCACGCGTAGCCGCTCGCTCCAGTTCATTTTCATCCCTGTCGTCCTTCTGCTGCGTCCTCGCTTTTCCGAAGACCCAGCCCGGCAGCCGCCTCGCGACGGGGCGCGCAGGGGCGCGCGGCACGCGCGGGCCGAAGGCCCTTGCCCTTGCGCACCACGACGCGATGCGGCAGGGCTTCTCCTGTCCTTCGCTCCGTCTCGCCGCCTCGTCTGTCCGGACACGGCTCTCGCCCGCACCGGCGCTTTCCTTCAGGCCGTCGTCACGTCACAGGATCTCGGCCGTACAGTTCCAGCCAGCCACAACAACAAGCTCCTCGTCGGTCGTGAACACCGTGAACTCGCCGTCCAGCAGCCACTGGCCGTTCTCGTCCCGCTCACCATCCACGATCACGCCCTCGACGTGCTGCTGCGAGATGTCGTCCGTCTCGACGTGCACGAACGTGTCGGTCAGGCTGTTGCCGGTCAGCGGGCGGGCGCAGCGCAGCCGTGAGCGAGGGGGCAGCCGGGAGAAGGCAGTGCCGAGCCGGGCCAGCGTCGCTTCTCGCTCGATCGCCGCTGTCAGGTCTGCCGGCGCCTCGACGTAAGCCGCGCCGTCGAGTTCGCGCAGCTTGCCCAGGAACAGGGCGGCTGCGCGCCGAGCCGGCCATGGCTCCCAGGGGTCCATCCCGTCGAGCAGCGGCAGCGGGTCGTCCCGCAGCGGCGCGAGCCGGATGCCGAGCGTCCCGGACAGCTCGCCCGGGTGCCAGCCGGCGACGTGGACGGCCTCGGACGCGGCGGCGAGGTGGTCGGCCCGCTTGTGCAGCACATGGTCGTCCGGCTGCCAGGCGGGCAGACGGTAGCGCACGGCCACCGCCGCATGCAGCCGGGCCGTGAGGGCGTGGAACTCGGCCCCGAGATGCGGCTTGATTGGCGCGATCAAATCTGCCCCAAGGCCGAACTCGTCACTATCATGTAACAACTCTCGCAACGCCTCGCCCGGCGTCAGCGGCTGGTGCGGCTGCATCTGCTGGCGCAGCACCAGCACCAGCAGGCTGTGCTGGGCGACGGACATCGGCAGGTCCCAGCGCGAGTGCCCGCCCCAGCGGTAGGTGCGGGACAGCCCCACGGCCAAGTCGCGGTCGGTCCATTGGCTGGGCTGCGGGTCCAGCAGGTCGAGCCGCCGGCCGGAGCCGAGCCGCACCCAGGCGCGGTCGGGCTTCATGCGCCCCTCCTCCGCTTGAGCGCGTCGTTCCAGTCGTTCTGCCCAGCCGGCGGCACCAGCCGCTCCCAGCGCACGCCGGCCGCCTCGGCACGCTCCGCCAGGCGCTGGGCGTAGCGCTCCCCGGCCGCATCCGCGTCGGTCGCCGCGACCAGCACGCCCGCCGGGTGGGCGGCGAGGTCCCGCAGCAGCGCGTCAAGGCAGGCGAGCGTCTGTGGCCCCATGCCGCCCGTGGTCGCGAGGTAGAGCGTGTCCGCCCGCAACGCTTCCAGCGCCGCCAGGCTCAGCGCGTCGATCGGCGCCTCGCACACCGCGAGCCGGGTCAGCACCCCCGTGCCGCCCGGCAAGCGGAACAGGCTCTTGTCCGACTGCTTGGAAAAGCCGCGCCAGTCCGGGCCGCGCATGTCGATCCCGGTTAGCACGCCCGCGTGGTCGCGGTGCGCGAACCAGGCGCTGCCGTGCGGCCCTTCCCGCACCGCGTCGAACAGGTCCGCGGCCTGCAGCACGGCCGGGGGCAGCGCGCGCGTTCCGGTGAGGTAGCCCCAGCTGGCCGAGCCTTGGCTGAGCCGCCGCCGCCGCGCCCAGTTCTGGGCGACCGGGACGGCCGCCTTGTCCGCCCCTGGCTGCCGCTCCACCATGGGATAGGATGGCCTCAGGCCCACCATGCCGCGCAGCAGCTTGCGCACCTGGCCGAAGTTCAGGCCCGGGTCGAGGTGCTGCGCCAGGGTGAACACGGCGCCCTTGCTGGCGCGCTCGGTGGCCAGGCGCTGCGGGTCCCACCAGCCGCGGCCGTCGTGGTTGACGATGACGATCTCGCCCGACCTGCGCCGCCACTTCTGGCACCTGGCCGTGCTCTCGCCCTTGTCGATCTGGTAGCCGCCGCGCTCCAGCAGCACGGCGCAGCTCACGCCTGCCCGCAGCTGCTCCAGCTCCGTGTCCTGTCCGCTCATCGCCGCGCTCCTGCCCGGGGTGGCAGGGCGGAGCCGGGGCCGGACGCCGCTGCGTCCGTTCTCCCTTCTGCATCCCGCCCTGGTCCCCTCCCGGCACCCGCCGGCGCGGGCCGCGGGGCAAGGGCGTGCGCAGCACGGGAGCGCCTTGGCGCGACGAACCCTTGCGGCGTGGCCTGCGGCGGCGGTAGCTCCATCTCGGTCTCCCCTCGTTCGTCCTCCCCCGTCGTCCTCCGCTGCGGCGCAAACGGAGAGCAGGATCGGCGTCGAGGTCAGGAAGGGCTGACTGGGGAGCCCGGGCTTGGCCCGCCTGGGTTGGTCAGCGCGGCGGGGTGTGGCAGAACCCCGGCCCACCACGAGGGGAGGACGAACCGATGAACATCACCGAGTTGGCGGAGCGGGTCGCCGCCGAGCAGAGCCTGGACAAGACGCAGGCGCGCAAGGTGATCGAGGCGGCGCTGAAGACGGTGGTCGAGGCCGCCAAGGGCGGCGCCGAGGTCACGCTGCCGGGCTTCGGCAAGTTCAAGGTCCAGGACCGGCCGGAGCGCGAAGGGCGCAACCCCGCCACCGGCGAGGCCATGACGCTGGCGGCCC
>CAXTUQ010000233.1:0-8636 GCA_964247405.1 uncultured Acetobacteraceae bacterium | reverse complement strand
CGCCCGCCCCTTCCCGGCCGACGCTTATTTTGAGCTGCACATCGAGCAAGGCCCGATCCTGGAGCGGGAGGGCAAGCAGGTCGGCATCGTGACCGGCGGCCAGGCGCAGGTTTGGTATAACGCGGTCGCCACCGGGCAGGACAGCCACGCCGGCACCACGCCGCCCAGCACCCGGCGGGATGCGCTGGTCTGCGCCGCCCGGGTGATCGACCTGGTGGACCGCACCATGCGCGCCCGCGGCGAGGACGGGCGTGGCACGGTGGGCCAGCTCCAGGTCCTGCCTAACAGCCGCAACGTCGTGCCGGGCGAGGTCCGGTTCAGTGTCGAGTTCCGCCATCCGGAGGAGGGCGAGATCGACCGTTTGGCTGCGGAGTTCCCGCAGGAAGCCGGCGCCATCGCCCGCGGCTGCGGCGTGGCGCTTGAATTGCGCGAGCTGTTCCGCATCCCGGCCCAGCCATTCGACCCGGCCTGCGTCGAGCTGGTGCGGCAAGCGGCATCGCGCCTCGGGCTGTCCGCCCGGGAGATCGTTTCCGGCGCTGCGCACGACGCCATCTACGTCGCGCGGCACGTGCCGACGGCGATGATCTTCACGCCGTGCAAGGACGGGCTGAGCCACAACGAGGCCGAGAGCGTCGAACCCGGGGAGGCCGAAGCCGGCTGCCAGATGCTGTTCGAGGCAGTCGTTGCACGGGCGAATCGCACGCTGGAGCCGCGCTGAGCCGTGGCAAAGCGGGCGGCGGCAAGGACAGCCGTGGCCATGTCCGCTCCGGCGACGCAGAAACGCAACAGCCCGACGCGTTTCAGAGGGGTTGCCCGCGCGGCACTCCGCCCGTATAGCGGCCTGCCCTGCGGCGCCTGGGCCGCGGCAAGCGGAGGTTTAATGGAAGGCAGTCGCGTGGCAGAACATTTGGCCCGGGACCGGGCGGGACAGGACGCCCCAGCCCTTCGCGTCCAAGCGAGTATCCTGGCCCGGCCCGCCACGGTTGAGCGCCGGATGGCGGACGCGATCCGTGCCTTGGCGATTGACGCGGTCGAAACAGCAGGCTCCGGCCATCCGGGGATGCCGATGGGCATGGCGGACGTTGCCACCGCGCTGTGGACCAGGCTGCTGCGCTTCGACGCCGCCGACCCCCGTTGGCCGGACCGCGACCGATTCGTGCTGTCCGCCGGGCACGGGTCCATGCTGCTCTATGCGCTGCTGCACCTCACCGGGCACGCCGGCATGGAGATCGACGTGCTGGAACGCTTCCGTCAGATCGACAGTCCCGCGGCCGGGCATCCCGAGCACGGCGAGCATCCGGCGATTGAGACCACGACGGGACCACTTGGCCAAGGCCTGGCGACCGCGGTCGGCATGGCGCTTGCGGAACGCATGATGGCGGCGCGCTACGGCAAAAGCCTGGTGGACCACCGCACGTGGGTCGTCGCGTCCGACGGCGACCTGATGGAAGGCATCAGCCACGAGGGCGCGAGCCTGGCCGGGCACCTGCGGCTGGAGAAGCTGACGGTGCTTTGGGATGATAACGGCACATCGCGGGACGGGCACGCGGGGCTGTCATGCTCGGATGACCAGCTCAAGCGTTTCGCCGCGCTGGGCTGGGCGACGAAGCGGGTGGACGGGCATGATCCCCATCAGGTGCAGGCGGCGTTGTCCTTGGCGCTGCGGTCGAAGAAGCCGACGCTGATCGCCTGCCGCACCATTATCGGCTTTGCAGCGCCGACCAAGGCGGGCACGGCGGCATGTCACGGCGGCCCGCTGGGCCGCGCGGAGGCCCGGGCCGCCAAGCAGGCGATGGATTGGCACCATCCCCCGTTCAGCGTTCCTCCCGACTTGGCACAGCGCTGGGCCGCTGCCGGCCGGCGCGGAACCGCCGCGCGCCGGGCATGGCTGAAGCGGCTCGCCAAGCACCCGCTGCGGGCCGAGTTCGAGCGCGTGGTGGCAGGCCGCCTGCCGGAAGCCTGGCATGAGGCGATGGCGGCCCTGAAGGCCGAGCTTGCCGACACCCGCCCGGCGCTCGCCACCCGGCAGGCCAGCCAGCGGGCGCTCGCGGCGCTCGCGCCAACGGTCCCCGAACTGGTCGGCGGATCGGCGGACCTTACGCATTCGAATCTCACGATGGTCCGCGGCATGGCGCCGGTCGCGCCCGGCAGCTACGCCGGGCGCTACGTGCATTACGGCATCCGCGAGCACGGCATGGCGGCGTGCATGAACGGCCTGGCCCTGCACGGCGGGCTGCTGCCGTATTCCGGCACCTATCTGGTGTTCAGCGACTACATGCGCCCGGCGCTTCGCCTCGCGGCCATCATGCGCCAGCGTGTCGTCCATGTCCTGACGCATGACAGCATCGGCGTGGGGGAGGACGGGCCGACGCACCAGCCGGTCGAGCAACTCGGCACGCTCCGCGCCATGCCCGGCCTGCACCTGATGCGCCCGGCAGACGCGATGGAAACCGCCGAGTGCTGGGAATTGGCGATCCGCCGATCTGACGGGCCGAGCCTGCTGGTGCTGTCGCGCCAAGCCCTACCGGCGCTGCGCGGCGACGCCGCCGAGAACCGCAGCGCCCGCGGCGGCTACGTCCTGGCCGAGGCCAACGGCGCGCGGCAGGCGACGCTGATCGCCACCGGGTCCGAGGTCGCCATCGCCATCGAGGCCCGGCGCATGTTGGCCGAGGAGGGCATCCCGGTCGCCGTGGTGTCGCTGCCGTGTTGGGACCTGTTCGCGCAGCAGGTCGAGAGCTACCATGCCGGCGTCCTGGGCAGCGCCCCCCGTTTCGGTATCGAGGCCGCTTGCGGCTTCGGCTGGGAGCGTTGGCTGGGCGCGGACGGGGCGTTCATTGGGATGACCGGCTTCGGCGCCAGCGCGCCGGGCGACACGCTGTTCCGGCATTTCGGCATCACGCCGGAGGCCGTCACCACCGCCGTGAAGAAGCGGCTCGCTGCAAACTAGGGGGAGCTTAGTCGCATGGCCGTCAAGGTCGCCATCAACGGGTTCGGGCGCATCGGGCGCCTGGTGCTGCGCGCCATCGTCGAAAGCGGACGGACGGACGTGGAACCGGTCGCCATCAACGACCTCGGCAGCGTCGAAGCCAACGCCCACCTGTTCCGCTACGACAGCGTGCACGGCCGCTTTCCCGGCGAGGTCGTGGTCGAGGGCGACGCCATCACCATCCACTGCCAGGGCCGGACGTTCGGCCCGATCAAGGTCTCGGCGGAGCGCGACCCGTCCAAGGTGCCGTATGGGGGCGTCGATGTCGCGATGGAATGCACCGGGCGCTTCACCAGCAAGGAAGCGGCAAGCGCGCTGATCCACGGCGCCGGCGCCCGCAAGGTGCTGATCAGCGCCCCGGCGGACGGGGTGGACGCAACCGTGGTGTATGGGGTGAACCACCAAATCATCACGCCGCAGATGACCGTCGTCAGCAACGCGTCCTGCACCACCAACTGCTTGGCGCCGATGGCGAAGGTGCTGCATGACAGCTTCGGCATCCTGCGTGGCTACATGCTCACCATCCATGCCTATACCGGCGACCAGAACACCGTGGACACGCTGCACAAAGACCTGCACCGTGCCCGCGCCGCCGCGGTGTCCAGCATCCCGACCAGCACGGGCGCCGCCAAAGCCGTGGGCCTGGTGCTGCCGGAGCTTGCGGGCAAGCTGGACGGCACGTCGATCCGCGTGCCGCTGCCCAACGTGTCGCTGGTCAGCCTCGACGTGAACCTGCGTGAGGCGGCGACGGCCGTACAGATCAACGACGCCATGAAGGCGGCCTCCACCGGCGCACTGCGCGGCATCTTGGAGTACAACACAGCCAAGCTGGTCAGCGTCGATTTCAACCACCAAGCGGCGTCCTGCACCTTCGATGCGACGCAGACTGCGGTGGTCGATGGGCAGTTGGCCCGCGTGATGGGCTGGTATGATAACGAGTGGGGCTTCAGCAACCGCATGGTCGATACGGCGGTGCTGTTCGGGAACATGCAGGCGTGACCGTCCGGACGCTGGATGACGCCCGCGTGGCCGGGCAGCGCGTGCTGCTGCGCGCCGACCTCAATGTGCCCGTGCGCGACGGGCGCATCAGCGACCTCACGCGGATCGAGCGGCTGTCACCCACCATCCGGGAGCTGGCGGATGCCGGCGCCCGGGTGATCGTGTGCAGCCACTTCGACCGGCCGAAGGGCAAGCGGGTATCGGCGATGTCGCTGGCGCCAATGGCCGAGGCTTTAGGCGAGGTGCTGGGCCGCACCGTGGCGTTCGCGCCCGACTGCATCGGTCCCGAGGCTCAGGGCGCGGTCGCCGCGATGGCGGATGGCGACGTGCTCGTGCTGGAGAACACCCGGTTTCACTCGGGCGAGGAGGCCAACGATCCGGCCTTTGCGCGCGAACTGGCGGCGCTGGCCGACCTGTATGTGAACGATGCCTTCTCCGCGGCGCACCGGGCACATGCCAGCACGGAGGGGGTTGCCCACCTGCTGCCCGCCTATGCCGGGCGCCTCATGCAGGCGGAGCTTGACGCGCTCGATGCGGCGCTGGGCAACCCGGCCCGGCCGGTGTGCGCCATTGTCGGCGGGTCCAAGGTCTCGACCAAGCTGGAACTGCTGGGCAACCTGTCCGGCCGGGTCGATGTGCTGGTGATCGGCGGCGCGATGGCCAACACCTTCCTGGCAGCGCAGGGCACGGCAGTGGGCAAGAGCCTGCAAGAAGCGGACATGCACGCGACGGCCCGGGACATCCTGGCGGAAGCGAACCGGGCTGGCTGCGAAATCGTGCTGCCGACTGATGCCGTGGTCGCCCGGGAGTTCCGGGCCAACCCGCCGACGGAAATTGTCTCAGTGGGCGCCATCCCGCCTGATGCCATGATGCTCGACGTGGGACCCGCCACCGTGCAGGCGTTGCAGGACCGCCTGCCCGACCTCCGCACGCTGGTCTGGAACGGGCCGCTCGGCGCGTTTGAGACCCCGCCCTTCGACGCGGCAACGACTGCATTGGCCCTTTCGGTCGCGGAGGCGACATCGCAGGGCGCGCTGCGCAGCGTCGCAGGCGGCGGCGACACCGTGTCCGCCCTGCGGCACGCCGGAGTGCTGGATCGGCTGAGCTACGGCAGCACCGCTGGCGGCGCATTCCTGGAATGGCTGGAAGGCAAGACGCTGCCCGGCGTCGCGGCGCTGCAATCGCCGGCCCCTTAACGCTTTCGTCATCCTTTTGGCCTAGTGTTGCGAGCATGATCTCGACAAATTCGCTCTCAGCCTTCTCTGGTGCCGTATCCCTCCCGAAGCCGCAGCAGCCCGGCGCGATCCGGCCGGTCCGCGAGCAGCGGGAGGCAAGCCCGGTTGCCTCAGCCTCGCCACTCGGCAAGCAAGCCTTGCCCGGCGCCGCGCCGCCGGGGCACACGCCGCGCGGTTCGTTGCTGAACTTGTCAGTATAATTCTCCGAGACCCGACTCGCCTCTTGATCCCGCGAACGCGCCGCAGCACCCTGCGGCTATGCCGCGCTTTTCTTACCATGTCCCTGATGGCGACACGCATGAGCGCGCCGTTTGCGACGAGTGCGGCTTTGTCGCCTACGAGAACCCGAAAATTGTCGTAGGCTCCGTCGTTGTCCATGCCGGGCAAGTGCTGCTCTGCCGCCGGGCGATTGAGCCGCGGCGGGGTTACTGGACGCTGCCGGCCGGGTATCTCGAGCTGCAGGAAACCGTCGAGGAAGGCGCGCAGCGGGAGGCGCTGGAAGAGGCTCAGGCGCGGATCGCCCTTGACGGCATTCTCGCAGTGTTCAGCATCAGCCGCATCGGCCAGGTGCAAGTCATCTTTCGCGCCCGGTTCAACGGCGCGGCCGCATTCGCTCCCGGCGTGGAGAGCCTTGAAACCCGGCTCTTTGACTGGAAAGACATTCCCTGGACCGAACTGGCGTTCCCGTCGGTGCACTGGTCCCTGCGCGCTTGGCATGCCGCGGGCGATGGGCCATTGGGCACGCCCGCCGGCAATCCGCCCAACGATCAGCGCGGCACGTCGCCCGAAATCCCCAACGAGGCTGCAACATGAGGCGCTTCGCGTCGATCATGGCTCCGCTCCTGCCGGTCCTGCTGTCGCCGGTACCGGCCCTGCCGCAGCATCGCGGCCTGAATTTGCAGGCGACGCCGCCGTCGTCGCCTTTGCTGCCGCTGCCCCCGACGCCGCCCGGCGTCCCAGGGTCTGGACCCAACTACGACCTGGCGCCCACGCCCAACCGTGACCTGGACGTGCCCGCCGGCCCGCGCGCCAAGACTGCGCCCGAACTCGCGCCTGGACTTTTCACCCGCAGCGAGCAATACCGAGGCGAGGGATTTTCAGCCGGCTCCTCCGCGCAGGCCGAGCAGGAACGCCGTGTCCGCCCCGGTGCCGGCTTCAAGCTCCGCTTGCCGCTTCAATCGCAATAGACGCGTGCTGCGCGCTCTCACCGGCCTGACCCTGTGCCAGTTCGCCGGGGAGGTCATTGCCCGCGCCGCCGGACTGGCCATACCCGGCCCGGTGCTGGGCCTCGTGCTGCTGCTCGCCATCCTGGCAGTACGCGGTGGGCCGGACGAGGCCATGCGGTCCACCACTGCGGGCCTGTTGCGCCACCTGTCGCTGCTGTTCGTGCCGGCCGGGGTGGGGGTCATCACCCAGCTCGATGCGTTGGGCCGGGATTGGCTGGCCATCGCCGCGGCGATCACGGTCTCGACGGCTTTAGGCCTTGGGGTCACGGCCTCCGTGATGCAGCGCTTGGTCAAATGACGCCGTTCAGCACGATCTGGGTTTACCTGGAGTCCACGCCGCTGCTTGGGCTGACGGCGACGTTGGTCGGCTGGCAGGTTGCCGTGGCGCTCAGTCGGGCGTTGGGCGACCGGCCGCTCGCCAACCCGGTCCTGATCGCGATCCTGCTGCTGTCGCTGCTGCTGCTGGCCACGCACACGCCCTATTCCGCCTACTTCCAAGGCGCACAGTACGTGCATTTCCTGCTGGGGCCGGCGACGGTCGCCCTCGCGGTGCCGATGCACGCCGCATGGAACCAGATCCGCCGCAGCGCGCCTGCGATCATTCCGGTGGTCCTGGCGGGATCATTGACCTCGGCCGCCAGCGTCATGCTGATCGCTCGTGCGCTGGGTGCTTCGCACCCGGTCGTGCTGTCATTGGCGCCAAAATCGGTGACAACGCCCATTGCGATGGGTGTCGCCGAGCAGATCGGCGGCAATCCCTCTCTCGCCGCGGTGTTCGTCTTGCTGACGGGCCTCGTCAGCATCGTGGCCGGGCCGCCGCTCTGGACGGTGCTTCGCATCACCGACTGGCGCGCACGCGGCCTTGCCGCCGGCACCGCCGGGCACGGGCTGGCGACGGCCCGCGTGCTGCTGCTGCACGAGACCGCGGGGGCGTTCGGTGGGCTGGCCATCGGCCTGAACGGCATCGTGACGGCGCTGATCGTGCCGCCGTTGGCGCGATGGCTGACCGGCTGAGCGCCGCGATCAGGGCGCGGGCAGGCCGACCGGCAATCAAGGTGCAGGCGTGCCGACCGGCGATCAAGGTGCAGGCGTGCCGACCGGCACGACGCTGATGCTGTTGTAGGGGCTGCCGCCCGGACTGAGCGACTGCGTTGACCAGACGAGATACACCACCACGCGCTTTTGCGGGTCCCACATCCGGGTGACGCGGATTTCCTTGAACAGCCAGTTGGCCGAGGCGCCGAACACGACCTCATTGGCCGGTAACCGGTCCGGGACCGTGACGGCGCCGGTGGCGCGGCAGGCGATGCTGAACCGGCTAGGGTCGGTCGCGAGGCCGACTGTGCCCTTGATCCCGCCCGTCTCGGCGCGCGAGACATAGCAGCTTATGCCCTCCACCCTCGGGTCGTCATACCGGTCCACCACGATGCGGTCGTTGCGGCCGATCACGCGGAATGTGGTGCTGACATCGCCGATGCGTGTGGGGTCGTCACCGGCCGCAAGTGCGTGGGCCACCGGCAAGGCTGGTGTCGCGAGCAGTCCGGCCAGGACGGCCAGGCATATCGGTCGCATATGGGGTCACTCCATAGAGGGCGCTGACATATGCGGGCCGCCAGAGCGGGGAACAAGGCGCGGTCTTCCGGCCATCCCTCCCCATCCGTCCTATGGCGGCGCGGCCCCCGCGGGGCAATATGACAGCGCCATGGAGGTGCCCGGATGCTTGACCCATTGCTGACGTTCTCCGATGCGCTCGTGTCCCGCGTGGCCGGCTCAGGCGCCGGGCTGGTCTGCATCTACCCCGGCGTCGGTGCGCAGCGCACGGCAACGCTTTGGCGTCCAGGGGTGCTTGTGACGAGCGAGCAGGGCTTGCCCCCGGATGCCGCGGTCCCGGCCGCGCTGCCCGATGGCTCTCGCCTGCAGGCGCAACTCGTGGGCCGCGACCCCGGCACCAACGTCGCCGTGCTGCGGCTCGAATTCAACGGGCCGGCCTTGCCGGCTCCGGCCGAGCCGCGCAGCGGCGGCCTCGCACTGGTGCTGGGCGCGGCAATGGATGGCAGCCCGACAGCCCGGCTGGCCCTGGTGCACCGCGTCGGCCCGGCGTGGGACAGCCTGGCCGGCGGCCGGATTGACCGGCTTATCAGTCTTGACGGCCGCCTTTCAGGACAGGATGAGGGCGGGCCGGTGCTGGAT
>CAXTUQ010000232.1:2020-8640 GCA_964247405.1 uncultured Acetobacteraceae bacterium | reverse complement strand
CCGAGACCAACCTGCGCTACTCGCAGATGGCGCCGCTCACCATGTTCGAGGAGCAGAACACCGGCAACAACCTGCCGGTGCAGTTCGACATCGCGGCGTCGCCGGGCGAGCACCATGCGGACGAGATGATGCTGATGTTCATCGCCAAGGGCGGCGGGTCGGCGAACAAGAGCTTTTTGTTCCAGGAAACCCGGGCCATCCTCAACCCGGCGAAGCTGCTGGACTACATCGGCACCCGCATCCGCACGCTCGGCACTTCGGCCTGCCCGCCCTACCATTTGTCCATCGTGATCGGCGGCACCTCGGCGGAGCTGTGCCTCAAGACGGTGAAGCTCGCCTCGACCAAGTGGCTCGACGCGCTGCCGACGGAGGGCAGCCTTGCGGGCCATGCGTTCCGCGACCTCGACATGGAGCAGCAGGTGCTGGAACTGACCCGCACGCTCGGCATCGGGGCGCAGTTCGGCGGCAAGTACTTCTGCCACGACGTGCGGGTGATCCGCCTGCCGCGGCACGGCGCCAGCCTGCCGGTCGGCATCGGCGTGTCATGCAGCGCCGACCGGCAGATCCTCGCCAAGATCACCCCGGAGGGCGTGTTCCTGGAGCAGTTGGAAACCGACCCGTCGCAGTACTTGCCGGAGGCGACCGACAGCATCCTGGGCGGCGACGTGGTGGCGGTGAACCTGAACCAGCCGATGCAGGCGGTCCGCCGGCAGCTTTCGGCCTATCCCGTCAAGACCCGGCTCGCGCTGACCGGCACCGTCGTGGTGGCGCGCGACATCGCCCATGCCAAGCTCAAGGAACGGTTGGACCGCGGCGAGGGCTTGCCGGGCTACATCAAGGACCACCCGGTGTATTACGCCGGACCGGCCAAGACGCCGGACGGGCTCGCCACCGGCAGCTTCGGCCCGACCACCGCGGGGCGGATGGACAGCTACGTCGCGGAGTTCCAGCGCGCCGGCGGCAGCCTGGTGATGCTGGCGAAAGGCAACCGCTCCCGCGCGGTGCGCGACGCCTGCAAGGCTTACGGCGGTTTTTACCTCGGCAGCGTCGGCGGCGCCGCGGCGCGGCTGGCGCAGGACTGCATCCGCAAGGTCGAGGTGCTCGAGTACGAGGAGCTCGGCATGGAGGCGGTGTGGCGCATCGAGGTAGAGGACTTCCCGGCCTTTATCGTGATGGACGATAAGGGCAACGATTTCTACGACGGGCTGGAATAGATGCGCTTCACCGTGGACCGCCTCGACCACCTGGTGCTCAACTGCGCCGACGTAGAAATCACCGCGTCGTGGTATCAGCGCGTGCTGGGCATGGATCGGGAGGAATTCGGCAAGGGGCATCGCACCGCATTGAAGTTTGGCGGGCAGAAGATCAATTTGCGCCCGCATGACAGCGACCCCCGGGCGTGGATCACCGGTGTGAACACTCAGCCGGGAGCCGCCGATCTTTGCTTCATCACCGCGGTCGGGCCTGATCAAGTAGTGGAGCACCTGCACCGCTGCGGCATCAGCATCGAGATTGGGCCAGCAGCCAAGGAGGGCGCGCTGGGCATTATCCAGTCGGTGTATTGCCGCGACCCCGACGGCAACCTGATCGAGATCGCGTCCTACCTTGCCCGCTGACCGCACCGGCACGCGGGTCGGCATCGCGGCGCTGCTGCTGTTCCTGGCTTCCGTGCCGTTCGCCAACTGGCTGATCCAGCACGTCGGCACTGTCTGCGTGCCGGCCGGGCCGTGCCTGGTGCCGGTGGCGCCGGGCGTCCTGGCGCCGTCCGGCGTCTTGGCGGCGGGCGCGGCCTTGGTACTGCGGGACGTGGTGCAGCGCTGCCTCGGCCCGGCCTGGGGCCTCGGCGCCATCGTGCTGGGTGCCGTGCTGTCCGTGCTGATCGCGCCGCCGTCGCTCGTGCTGGCGTCTGGCGCGGCGTTCCTGTTGAGCGAGTTCGCGGACTTCGCCGTTTACACCCCGTTGCAGCGCCGCGGGCTGGTGCTGGCGGTGCTGGCAAGCTCGCTGGCCGGGCTGGTGGTTGATAGCTTGGTGTTCCTGTTCCTGGCCTTCGGCAGCCTGGATTTCCTGGCCGGGCAGGTAATCGGCAAGGCGTGGGCGGTGCTGTTCAGCATCCCATTGATCCGGCTCTTGCGGCGCGTGGCGCCCACCCCGGCCTGATTGCGCCCATCCGCATTGCGCCTGTCCGATTTCGACTTCGAGCTGCCTGCCGACCGCATCGCGCAGCACCCGGCGCGCCCGCGGGACGCTGCGCGGCTGCTGGTTGTCGGCAACGAGTTGCAGGACCGTGCCGTCCGCGACCTGCCGGGCCTGCTGCGCCCCGGCGACGTGCTGGTCGCCAACGACACCCGCGTCATCCCGGCGCAGCTTGCGGCGCGGCGGGGTGCTGCGCGCATCGGCCTCACGCTCGACCAGCCGCGGCCCGACGGCTCCTGGCACGCTTTGGCCCGCAACGCCCGGCGGCTGCGGCCCGGCGACACGCTGACCTTTGACCACGCGCCGGACCTCGCGGCCACACTGCTGTCCCGCGACGATGACGGGGGCGTCGTGGTCCGGTTCAACCAGGCGGATGCCGCCTTTGCCGACGCGCTGCGCCGCACCGGAGCATTGGCCCTGCCGCCCTACATCAACCGGCCCGGCGGCCCCACGCCGGAGGACGCCGCGGATTACCAAACCGTGTTCGCCACGCGCGAGGGCGCGGTGGCGGCGCCGACCGCCGGGCTGCACTTCTCCGACGCGCTGCTGCGCGCGCTCGATGCCGCCGGCATCCCGCGCGTGCTGGTGACGCTGCACGTCGGCGCGGGCACCTTCCTGCCGGTCCGCACCGACGACGTGTCCGACCACGCCATGCACGCGGAGTGGGGCGAAGTGACCGAGGACGCAGCCCGGGCGATCAACGCGGCGCGTCGCGTGGTGGCGGTCGGCACGACGACCTTGCGGGTGCTGGAAACCGCGGTGGACGCGGCGGGCCGGGTGCAGCCGTTCCGGGGCGACACGCGGCTGTTCATCACGCCGGGCTTCCGCTTCCAGGCGGTCGATGCCCTAATGACCAACTTCCACCTGCCGCGCTCGACGCTGTTCATGCTGGTTTGCGCCTTTGCCGGGCAGGCGCGGATGCAGGCGGCCTACGCGCACGCGATTGGACAGGGCTACCGCTTCTACTCCTACGGTGACGCCTGCCTGCTGGAGCGTGCGGCGTGAGCTTCGGCTTTCAAGTCCTGGCAACGGACGGCCCCGCGCGGGCCGGCGTACTGCACACCGCGCACGGCTCCGTCGAGACGCCGGTGTTCATGCCGGTCGGCACCGCCGGCACGGTGAAGGCGATGACGGCCGACCAGGTGCGCGCCACCGGCGCCGGGCTGGTGCTGGGCAACACCTACCACCTCATGCTGCGGCCCGGCGCCGACCGTGTGGAGCGGCTGGGTGGGCTGCACTGCTTCATGGACTGGCCCGGCCCCATCCTGACCGACAGCGGCGGCTTCCAGGTCATGTCGCTGGCCGGCCTGCGCTCCATGGACGAGGGCGGCGTCACCTTCCGCTCCCACCTGGACGGCAGCGCGCACCGCCTGACGCCCGAAAGCGCCACCCAGATCCAGCACAAGCTCGACGCCACCATCACCATGGCGCTGGACGAGTGCACCCCCTTCCCCGCCACGCCCGCGCAAGCGGAGGCCAGCATGGCGCTGTCCATGCGCTGGGCCGCACGCTCTCGCGACGCCTTCGTGACGCGTCCAGGCTATGGCCAGTTCGGCATCGTGCAGGGCAGCGTGTTCCCGGACCTCCGGGCGGCGTCGGCGGAAGCGCTGGCCGCCATCGGCTTCGAGGGCTACGCGGTCGGCGGCCTGGCGGTGGGCGAGGGCCAGGCGACCATGCTTTCGGTGCTGGACAGCACGGTGCCGCGGTTGCCGGCGGACCGGCCGCGCTACCTCATGGGCGTCGGCACGCCGGATGACCTGTTGGCAGCCGTGGCGCGCGGGATCGACATGTTCGACTGCGTGATGCCGACGCGCGCCGGGCGCACGGCGCGGGGCTTCACCTCGCGCGGCGTGCTCAACCTGCGCAACGCCCGCCATGCCGGGGACGCCGGCCCGCTCGACGCGCAGTGCGCCTGCACCGCTTGCACCCGGCACAGCCGCGCCTACCTGCATCACCTGTTCCGGGCGAACGAGATGCTCGGTCCGATGCTGCTGACGCAGCACAACCTGACCTATTACCAGTCCTTGATGCGTGCCATGCGCGCGGCGATCACCGGGCGCCGGCTCGACGCCCACGCCGCCGAAGTCCGCGCCGCCTGGGCTGCGGGGGACCCGAGATGACCGATTACACTGCCCTGACCCAGCTTGGCGCCGCGACGGCCGCGCCCACCTCGCCCGACGCCGCGGTGCTGGAGCGGGTGGGCAATCCGCAGCCCGGCATGGCCTACCTCGTCCGCTTCACCTGCCCGGAGTTCACCACGCTCTGCCCGCTGACCGGCCAGCCGGACTTCGCGCATGTCGTCTTGGACTACGTTCCCGGCGATTGGATTGTGGAAAGCAAGTCGCTGAAGTTGTTCCTGGCCAGCTTCCGCAACCACGGCGCGTTCCATGAGGCGTGCACGATGGAAGTGGCCCGCCGGGTGATCGAGGCCACAGCACCGCGCTGGCTGCGTATCGGCGCGTATTGGTATCCCCGCGGCGGCATCCCCATCGACGTGTTCTGGCAGACCGGCACGCTGCCCGAGGGCGTTTGGCTGCCCGATCAGGGCGTGGCGCCGTATCGGGGGCGCGGTTAGCGTTGCTGGTTCGCTGCAACGAGACGTAGCCGGTCGCGAGTCAGCGTCAAGCGCGCCGGCAAGCGAAGTCGTCCCCCGCCGGTCAGTGTCTCCTGCGGTTCCTGACAGGCCGGTCCCCTGTGGGTGCGGCTGGTTTCCGCACGGCTCCGTCGATCCTGAGCGTGCGAACGCATCGCTTGTGGACAACAGCGCTCCCGTGCTCCGAACCCTATGCCGACAGGTTGATCGAAAGCCCGTTATTTCGCCACGGATTCGCGGTTTATGGGTTGGGCAAACAAAACCATCACCCTTGCTTCTGTTAACCAAAACGTCACCATTGAGTAGTAAAATATGCTAGATAGAAATCAGAATTTTATACTTTAATCATATTTTTACTATTTGATTGCGGTATATAATAACACGCGGGCACTGACATGACATTACCGCAATATGTATCCTTAATAGGAGTGTCAACCGTGCAAGCGGTAGCTTTTGCTGTTATCACCTTTGGTTTGCTCATCTATCTTGCTCCGGCAATCGTCGCCTGGAAGCGAGGGGTGAGCGGGTCTGGGATCATCTTCGTGCTCAATGTCCTGATCGGCTGGACAGTGCTTGGCTGGATGGCGATGCTTGTTTGGGCTGTGGCAGGAGATACGCATCCCGCCGAGGCTTACCGTCGCCACCTGGCTCGCCAGATCAGAATTCAAGCGCTCCCGCAGTTTCCCCCTGTGCGCAAGACCGCCCGCGCCTTCCAGGCGAGGCCGGCGAGAGTTGCAGTCCGCCGAGCATCTGTGACGTCAGGCGCTTACGACTTCTGACCGCGCATGGAGGCCGAGGCCACGCCGGTACGCTGCGCCGGGAACGGAGGCTTCGCATCGCCATCTTCGGTCCGCAGCAGCACAGCGTTGTTCCCGGGCAGCAGCGGGCCTATCAGGCATGGCGGCTCGCATGACCCCCTTTCATTCGGCAGAGTCGACAGCGAGCCACGATACGGGAGCAATGCGGTTTTGCTGAGGGTGCGATGAGGACGCCTGGCGCTGTTGTGAAGCAGCGCATCCGCGACAAGGCGCTGGAATTAGGCTTCCACGCCGTAGGATTCGCCCCGGCCACCTTGGGACCGGAGGCGCGGACACGGCTTGCGGCGTTCCTCGCGGCCGGCCAGCACGGCGATATGGGATGGCTCGCGGAGCGCGCGGAGCAGCGCGCCCACCCGCAGGCGCTGTGGCCCGAGGCGCGCAGCGTGGTCGCGGTCGGCCTCTCCTACGCGCCGGACGACGACCCCCTGGCGTCGCTGGCCCGGCCGGATCGTGGCAACATCTCGGTGTACGCTCGAAACCGAGATTATCACGATATAATTAAAGGAATGCTAAAGCATCTGGGCGCCTTCATCGCCAGCCGCTTCGGGCCACATGTAAAAGTGTTCGTGGACACCGCGCCCGTGATGGAAAAGCCGCTGGCGCAGCAGGCGGGCCTCGGCTGGCAAGGCAAGCACACCAACCTGGTGTCGCGCGCACACGGCTCCTGGCTGTTCCTGGGAGAAATCCTGACGACGCTCGACCTGCCCCCGGACCCGGCGCACGCCGACCGTTGCGGCACCTGTGCCCGCTGCATGGCCGCCTGCCCCACCGATGCGTTCCCGGCGCCGTACCGCCTGGATGCGACGCGCTGCATCTCATACCTCACCATCGAGCACGCCGGGCCGGTCCCGCTGGCGCTGCGGCCGTTGATGGGCAACCGCATCTATGGCTGCGACGACTGCCTTGCCGCCTGTCCGTGGAACCGCTTCGCCCATGCGGCGCACCCCAAGCTGCAAGCGCGCGACGACCTGCGGGCGCCGGCGCTGGCGGAGCTTTCGACGTTGGACGACGCCGGG
>CAXTUQ010000232.1:0-2010 GCA_964247405.1 uncultured Acetobacteraceae bacterium | reverse complement strand
CATCGGTCGCGACCGGTTCATACGCAATGTGCTGATGGCTATCGGCAACTCCGGCGACCCCGCTTTGCTCCCCGTGGCGGAACGCCTGCGAGCGGACGCCAATCCCGTGGTGGCCGAGGCAGCCGAATGGGCGGCCGCACGTTTGCAGGACGGAGGCGCCTCGTGACCAGGCAGGATGCTGCTTGAGCCTGGTCAAGCGCAGCTTCAGCCTGTCAGGCCACCGCACGAGCGTGGCGTTGGAACCTGATTTCTGGTCGGCGCTGTCGGATATTGCCGCCCGGCGCGGCGCGTCGCTCTCCGCGCTGGTGGCGGGGGTTGATGCGGAGCGCAGCCCGGGGCAACCGCTGGCCTCGGCGCTAAGAATTGTCGCATTGCAACAGCGGACTTAACCCTTTCGCAAGAAGTTGATGTACATTATGGGAGCGTGACGAATAACCGTCGCGGTTTTGTAGAGAAAAGTCATGGACTCGACCGTGCCCGCAGCCCCGACCGAACGCGTTCCGTTCAGCCCGCTGATGCTCGCCGACCGGCTGCTCAGCCTGGCGCAGGACGCGGACCGCGCCGGCTTCACCGGGACCGCTTCCAACCTGGTGGCCGAGATGTTCGAGGTGCTCGACAGCGGCTTGCCAATTCAGCATTGAGTCTGCCCAACACTGGCTGTCCGCCGCGGTTTACGGCCGCTCGGCGAGCCACAGCGTCAGGCCCGCAAGCTCTGGCGTGCGCGCCAGCGCCGCGGCCGGCCCGGCGATGCGCAACCCGAGTTCCGGCCCGGACGGTTCGTTCGGCACATCGGGCCAGATGGCGACGCGCCCATCCGCCGACGCGCCGAGCAGGTCGATGCTGCCGGACAAGCGTGCGTGGCCGGCCGGGCTGGCCAGGCTGCCGTCCCCGGACAGCACGCCGCGCTGGACTTGCAGCGGCAGGTCGAGGCGGCTGAACGGCGACGCGCCTGTGGTCAATGCCTTGGACACTTCGGCGGGGATGCGGCGGCGGTCCGGGTCAACGAGGGCGGCCCCCGCAGCAGGGATGTCGAAGCCGGCCACCGTGCCGTCGCGGACGGAAACGGCGGCCGAGCCGGACAGCGTCGCGAGCAGCGCCGCCGGGCTGTATCCGGCCGCCGTCAGGTCCAGCTTGGCATCGACCAGGCCCGCCGTCAGGTCCACCGCCGTGTCCAGCGCCGCGCCGGCCAGCGCCGCGTTCGCGACCCCGGCCTGGACGGTTAAGCGCGGCGGCCCGTTGTCGGCCACCAGGGTCGCGTTGCCGGACACCGTGCCGTCGCCCAACCGCGCGGTGGCGCGCGGAACCGTCAGCGTGCCCTCCCGCAGCGCCAGTTCCGCCGAAAGGGCCTGCAACGCCGGCGTTTGCGCCAGCAGGACTTCGTCCGCATCCAGCCGCACCTCCACCTGCCATCCCGACCAGCCGGCGATGGGGAGCGGGTCCGTGGAGCGCAGATAAGGCAGCGGCAACGGCAGCATTTCGGCGGCAACCTGTCCCGCAACCGACACGCGCGGGCGGCTCCGCCCGCCCGGCGCCTCAATCGTCAATTGCCCGCTGGCCCGCAGCGTGCCGGCCACAAGGTCGAAGTGGTCCAGCACCACGCGCTCCTTCGCTGCGGTGATCTGCGCGCGCAGCGAGAGCGACCCATCGCCCAGCCAGGCCGCGTTGCTGCCGAACCCTGCCTGCTCCAGCAGCCGCGGCGCGCCGGGGTGGCGCAGCGTGGCGGTGCCGGTCCAACGTCGGGTCAGCAGGTTAAGCGTTGGCTGCACCTCCACCCGGAGGTCCGACGCGTCCATGCTCAGCTTCGCCATCAGCGCGTTGGGCGGGCCGTTGAATTGCAGCAAGGCCGAGCCGGGACCCCGGAGCAGCGGCAGCAGCGGCCCGGCCTCCGGTGGCAGCTCCGACGGCAGCGCCGCGCGCAAGGAGGTGAGGTCCGGCGCGGCCACCTCCACCCGCCCTTCGGTCACGCGCCCCCCTGCCCCCACCGGGCGGGGGGGGGGACGCCGCTGCCCC